>CAZIRH010000069.1:1848-14765 GCA_964541065.1 uncultured Solibacteraceae bacterium | reverse complement strand
GTCGGCGGTGAGCACCTCGAAGTAATACATCAGGTCCCAGCGCGGGGAGATCTCTTCGCCGGGGATGGTGAAGGCGGCCCGGGTGGTCGGCGCTTCCAGGGTCTTGAATTGGGCGAGTTGGTTCACGGGGCGGTAGTGGAGGCGCACGATCTTGGCGGCGGCGGCCGGCACAACGCTGAGGCTGAGCTGGAGCGGCTGCCCAGCCAGCGCGGTCTTGGCCGGGTAGTGCGCGATCTGCGGGCGGGGCACCGCTCGCGGCGGCTTCGGAGCCGGAGGAGGCGGCGGTAGGGCTCGCGGGCTCCTGATTACCAAGCCACTGCACGTCCACTCCAAAACGGGGAAGACGATGTCCAGGTGGCCGTTGAGGGCCCGCAGTTTCCGCGCCGTGGCCGTGCCGCTTGGGCTCAAGAAGAGCACGGTGAAGTCGCCCTCGCCGGTGCGCACACGGAAGGTCTGCGCGCCGCGGCCGCTGATCCAGTCGCCGAACAGCACGTTCTGCGGCAGGTTATTCGGATTCCTCGCCACGGCGCGCACCTCGTGATAGGGCGTCAGCGGCAGGGCGTGGGCCTGGCGCTCGCCCGCGGTGACCCAGCCGTAGCCGGTGGCCTCGGAGAACGTGGTACCGGGATCCACCGCCTGGAAGCGCGGCGCGACGGTGTTGCATAGGACATACGGGTCATTCCGGTAGGCAGCCCCGCGCGGCGCCCGCGGCGGCCCGCCGAAATCGAAGCCGAAGTCGAAGTGGCCGAACTCACCGAGGAGCCGCTCGCGCTCCTCGATCAGCTTCAGATCGTGCCGCACGTAGGGCAGCTTGTCCTTCCAGTGGCCGATGTCGTCCGGGCCGAAGGCCATCTCGGCCGGGTACAGCCCGTCGGTGAACTGCACCAGCTTTTCCCAGACTCCGAGCGCGGCTTCGAGCTCGCGGCGTGCTGAAGCCAGCGCCGCGGCGTCGCCGGTCTCGTCGAACCAGGCCAGGCGCTCGGCGGCGATCTGCTTGTGGGCGTGGTAGCGCGCCAGTGCGGCCAGCACCGTGAAATCAGGCGCGGAGGACCGCCATTCCTTGTGATCCGCCGCGAGCTTCGCGCGCGCCGCGGCCAGGGCCTGCTCCGTGCGCGTAGCAAGCGTGCGCAGCCGTTCGGCAGTCTCGGCAGGCGTCTGTTTGGCGGAGGCGACACGCTGGAGTCGATTGCGCACGGCCTCCGCGGGCGAAACCACGAACCGCCAGTCGCTGGGCCGCACATCCTTGTAGGCGTCGATCAGGCCGCCCGGGTTGATCTCCGGCCAGATGTACATGTTGGGGTCGGCCAGGTGTGCGGCCACGATCTCGCTGAGCACTCCGCCGGAAGCTTTGTAGGCTTCCAGTAGCTCGGGGGCCGCCCCGCCGAACCGAGCGCGCAGTTCCCGCGTCCAGACCGTATCCGGCGTCTTGGGGTCGTAGCTCAGGCGGCCCCACAGCAGGTAGAACATCCAGTAGCGCTCGAACTCCCACTTCCAGAAGACGCGGTCCTGCTGGCCCGCGGTGAACACGCCCCACTTGCCCGGACGGTTGCCAAAGCCCTTTTGCGCGAGCGGCGCGTCGATCTCGAAGCCCACGGAGCCGGAGAGCGTGAAGCTGGGCACGGCGCGGCGGACGTAGTCGGGATCACCCCACAGCAGCAGGCGGTGCGAACCGAGCGCCCAGACCTCCCAGAAGAACTCCTCGAGTTGCGGCTTCTCCATGAAGTTGAGGAAGCTGTAGCCGGGGAAGGTCTCGGCAGGCTGGTAGGGGCGGCCCAGGTCCTCGGCCCAGTACTTAGTGGAGACCCGCAGGGGCACGCCGGCGGTGCGTGCCGCCTCGACCATGCCGCCGGCCAGCGACCAGCCGCGCAGATCCAGCACCACGCGGCGGCCGGCGTCGCGGAGGGCGCGGGAGACGTGGTCGCGGTAGAACTCCACCTGCTGGTCCGTGGGGATGCCGCTCTCGGCGTTGGTGCGCAGTTGCACGCTGCGGATGGAGGGGCACGCGGCCAGCACGCGGCCGAGCGCGGCGTTGCTGTACGGACCGATGCTCTGCCGGGTCAGGCCCTCGACCGCGGGCTTCATGCCGGATTGAACGTTGTGCTCCCAGATGCCCAGCGTGAAGTCGATGCCGTGTTCGGCGGCGGTGTCGGAGATGAAGCGCAGCATCTCCAGGTTCAGCTCGCGCTCGGCCTGGGTCAGGCCCGGAACGCGGATTTGCGGGAACTCGTCGAGACCCAGCCAGAAGGGGTAGGGTGGGGCCAGGTAGTTGGTCTGGTGGGCGAAGACCAGGTTGAAGCGGTTGAAACGGCACCGCGCGAGCAGTTGGAGGAAGTCCCGCCAATACTCGCGCGAGTAGTACCAGCCCTGCTCGAGTTCCTGGTTGTGCAGGAACCGGCGGATGCCGCGGATGGGCGTGGCGGGCGCCCCGCGAGCCTGCCGCAAGTAGCCGTACTGCCGGATCTGATCCGCGGCCTCCAGCAGCCCGTACATCATGCCGCGCAAATCGCCGCCCAGGATCAGGCCCGGCAGAATGCGGTAGGACTCCGGAGCGTCCGAGGACATTTCGGCTCGGACGCGGAACCTCGCCGGATCCATGCGCCGCGCTTCCAGCGCCCGGTTCAGCTCGGCCCGTCCGAACTCGACCGGCCCGGCGAAGGCGGCCCCGCTCGCCGCCGCCAGCAAGATGCTATTCCGCCAGCGCACGCCAACCCCGCCTCGACAGATCCCAGTAGATGGCCGCTCCGCCGGCCAGGCCCAGCGCCAGCAGCAGCAGCCCCGTGGCGGTCTCCTTGAGCAGCAGCTTGCCCATCCCGAACAGCGTGCCGTAGATCAGCAGGCAGCCGCAGAGCGTGTCCAGCAGGTTCCACCAGCCGCCGCGGGAAGGGACCACCTCGGGAACGAGCTTGGCGACTGGCCTCCAGCCCGCGCCGGCGGGCCGCACGCGGCGGTAGAAGGCGCACAGGGTTTCGGCTTTCTCCGGCCGGGTCAGCAGCGTGACCAGGAGCCACACCACCGTGGTGATGGAGATGGTCACGATCATGATCCAGGCGAAGCCGCGCGGGTCGTCGCTGTCCAGCCCCACGCCCACTTGCAGCGCCACCGAGACGACGAAGGCCGAGATCATCGCCGCGACCTCGCTCCAGGCGTTGATGCGCCACCAGTACCAGCGCAGCAGCAGCACCAGGCCCGTGCCTGCGCCGGTGACGATGAGCAGCTTCCAGGCTCCGGCGATCGAGGTCATGAAGAAGGTCACCGTGGCGGAGGCCACGGCGAGGAACACGGTGGCGGCTTGCGAGACCCGCACGTAGTGGCGCTCTTGGCCGCCCTTGTGGAGGAAGCGCCGGTAGAAGTCATTGACCAGGTAGCTGGCGCCCCAGTTGAGCTGCGTGGCGATGGTGGACATGAAGGCGGCGGCGAAGGCGGCCACCATCAAGCCGCGCAGCGAGGCGGGCAAGTGGGCGATCATCACGCGGACGTAGCCGGTCTCGGGGTCGCTCAGGTTGGGGTAAAGAACCACCGATACCAGGCCCACCAGAATCCAGGGCCACGGCCGCAGCGAGTAATGCGCCACGTTGAACCACAGCGTGGCCAGCAGGGAGTGCCTTTCGTCGCGCGCGCAGAACATGCGCTGGGCCACGTAGCCGCCGCCTCCGGGTTCGGCGCCGGGATACCAGGTGGCCCACCAGTTCAGCGAGATGTAGACCAGGAACGTGATCATCGGCATCCAGGCCGAGTTGAGGTCGGGGATGAAGCTGAGCGCCGAGCCGCGCCCGCCGGCGGCCTGGTCCACGATCTCGAGCTTGGCCTTCAGGACGTCGATGCCGCCCACGGCGCCCACGGCGAAGACGGCCAGCACAATGACCATCCCCATCTTGACGACGAACTGGAACACGTCGGTCACCAGCACGCCCCACAACCCCGAGATGGTCGAGATGAAGGAGGTCAGCGCGATCAGCCCCAGCACCATGCCCAGGGCGGCCGGCTTCGTGACGCCCAGGATGAGCATCAGGATCTTGACCATGGCCAGGTTGACCCAGCCCAGCACGATGCAGTTGATGGGGATGCCCAGGTACAGGGCGCGGAAAGCCCGCAGAAACGCCGCGGGCCGCCCCGCGTAGCGGATTTCCGCGAACTCGACATCGGTCATCACCCCCGCGCGGCGCCACAGCCGGGCGTAGAAGAAGACCGTGAGCATGCCGCCGGCCACGAAGTTCCACCACAGCCAGTTGCCGGCGATGCCGCCCTTGGCCACCAGCCCGGTGACCGCCAGGGGCGTGTCGGCGGCGAAGGTGGTGGCCACCATCGAGGTGCCGGCCAGCCACCAGGGCACGTTGCGGCCGGACAGGAAGAACTCGCCGGTGCTCTTGCTGGCGCGGGCCTTGTAGTAGAAGCCGATGGCCAGATTGAACAGGAAGTAGAGGGCGACGACCAACCAATCCAGAGCTGTCAGTTGCACCCTGCGATTATAGAACGGGCTTCGCGGTCCGGTTGGCTGCCGGGGGCACGCGAATGCGCCTGGCCCAGTCGCGGGCGAAGCGCGGGAAGTCGCGCCGGTCGAGTGTGTAGATGGTCTCCGCACTGCACTTGCGGGCGCAGTGGAGCAGCAGCACGTCGTAGACCTGGCCGCCGGCGGCGGCGAGCGCGGCGGCATCCTCGATGGCCGCGGCGTATTCCTGCGCATCCAGCGCCACCAGGGACACCCTTTCGCGCAGGCTGGCGAGAAACAGCAAGGCCTGCTCGCCAGAGATGGGCGGCCTGACCGGCAACCGGGTAGTGACCGCGTAGAGCTCGGCCATGCTGTGCGCGCCGCAGAAGGCCCGGTGCCTGGCAGCCCGGCGGAAAACCTCCATACAGGCTTGGTGGAGCGGATGATCGCCCCAGAAAACCGCCACCAGCACGGAGGTGTCGAAGAAGACCTTCACCGCAGAAGGCTCCGGCTGCGCTCCTCGCGAACGTCCGCGAGCAGGCGCGCGATGTCAACGGACGCCGCCCGTCCCTGGCGGAAGACCCAGATCCCGTGCTCCTTGCGCAAGGGCCACTGCTCGCGCACGGGGCGCAGGGAGAGTTCCTCGCCGCGGCGCTCGGCTTCCAGCACGTCGCCCGGGCTCAGGCGCATCTCGGCGCGCAGGGGCTTCGGGATGACCACCCGGCCAGCCTTGTCGATGGTCAGATGTGCGGACACATTGCCATCATAGCATGGCAATTGCCAGCCCGTTCTACCATCAGCGCCGGCCGTCAGGGCCTGCGCCCAGTAAGAACTTCCTCAAAGAAGCCCAGCGCGCGGGGGTCGCGGGACTGGCCCAGCCAGAAGATGGCCTGCTTGCGGACCTCCGGGTTGCGGTTGGTGCGCGCCACCTGGATGAGCATGGGCACGCCGTCCTCTTTGAGCTGGCTGAGGGCGAACACGGCACGCTTCTTGACGTCGGTTTCCGGGTCGTTGGCAAGGGCCTCGCCGATGGCCGCAACGGCCTTCTTGCCGGCCTTCTGGGCCAGCCAGAAGAGGGCCTGGCCGCGCACGCGAGCGCTCGCGTCCCGGCGCGCGGTGTCGATCATGGCGTCCACGGCCTCAGGTTCCTTGCTCACCGAGAGCGCGAAGACCACCTTGTCGCGCACCCGCTCGCTCGGGTCTTCGCGCACCAGGCGGCGCAGCGTCTCGTACCCGCGGCGGCCGCGCGCCGCGCCGAGCCAGAAGACGGCCTTCTCGCGCAGCTTTTCGGGCTGAGAGGCGGCCGTGAAGCGCTCCAGAGCCTGATCCGCCTCCGACCCGGCGTGCAGGGCGATGGCCACCACCGCGCCGTCGCGCGCACGGTCCTCCGCCCCGGCGGCAAACCCGGCCAGCAACTCGACGCTCTGAGGCGGCTGCACATCCACCAGCCAGTGTACCGGGAGGCCGCCGGCATCCAGCGCGCAGTCCTCGGAGAACACGCGGATCTTGCCCACCTGTCTCTGCTCCACGCGGAACAGCACCATCAGGTGTTGGGGGCCTTCCAGCTTGATGGGGGCTGAACTGACGGTCTGGGCCGCGGCTTTGTTGCCTTCCAGACAGCAGGTGCAGCCGTGGTCGCGGTTGCAGCAGCAACTATGGTGATCGCCGGCCACGGCAGGAACCGCGTAGCCGATCCAGGCGGGCGCGGTCGCCCCGTCCACCAGGGCCCGGAACTCTCTGTCCAGGCCCGCGGCGGCGGAGCGGGTCTGAAGCTGGGCGTTGGTCAGGTGCGGCTGTGCGACCAGCGACAGGCTGGCCAGAAGCAGGCAAATCATGGTGCGCAGCATCTCGGGTTCTCCTACTTGTTGAGGATCTCGATCATGTAGTCGGTGGCTTCCTTCGAATGCATCAAGGCGAGCTTCTGGACGATGTCTTTCTTCAAGGCCGGGTCGGCTTCCTTGCGCGCGAGGGCGATGAGCGCCGGCGCGTTGGACTGGAGGAAGAGAGCCCCAGTCACGGCCTTGCGCACGCCCGTGTCGGTGTTCTCCGCGTAGAGCGCTGTCAACGGCTCGCCCCAGCGCTTGCCCATCAGCCCCAAGTTGCCGATGGCGGCCCGCCGCAGTTCGGCATCTTTCTCGGTGCGCGCCAGCTCGACCAGATTCTCGCCGTGCCCGCCCAGGAACAAGGCCCCTAGGACCTGCTTCTTGACTTCGCGGTCGGTCGAGGAAGCATAGACCTCGGCCAGTATTTGGCGACTCTGCTGGCCCCCGAACAGGCCCAGGTGCTGGATCGCCTTCCTCTGAAGATCGGGGTTGGACTGGCCGCGGGCGATCGAGGCGACGACCTCGCGGGCGCGGGGCGAGCCGCTCTGGGTGAGCACGAACAGGGCGCGTTCCTTGAGTTTGGGCGAGTGGGTGCCCTGGAGAACCTTCTCGAGCAGCGGCGCGGCGCGTTCCGGGTCGGACGACAGCAGGCTGCTAATCGCCAGCAGCTTGAGCTCGTCGTCGGCGGCGCTCTCGGTAGCCACCGGTTGCCCGGAGGCCTGTCGCGCCTCGAGTTCGAGCGCCTTGGCCTCGGTGAGCCAGCGGCTGTTGGGGAAGGACTTCTGGAGCTCGGCCAGATCGGCCAGTGCTTCGGTGCGCCGGCCCAGCTTGTTCTGGGCGTACGCTTTCCAGTACAAGGCGCCATCGCCGCGCTGAGCGTCCCTGGGCACTTCGGCGAAGGCCTGGACGGCCTTCTCCCACTGCCGCCCATCCAGAGCCTGGGTGCCGCGCTTGTAGGCGCGCTCGGTCTGCGCCTTCCCCTCGTCCTGGGCCAGGGCCGGGGCCAGCCCGGCCAGCAGAATGACCACGAGTAGACGTTTCACAGTTGCCCTCCAACTACGAACTGTCCTTGGGGATCCTTCCGGCCTGAGGGATGCCCCGGCCGATGATGCGCACTCGAAACAACAGACCCTCGGCTTCGATGCGCCGCTGCATCTCGTCCAGCTCGGCGGGCGAGAGCCGCGCCGGGCCGTGGGCGATCTCCATCAAAACCCGCTCGAGCTCATCCAGCACCGCGGCCATGCCCGTCCGGCCGGCCTGGGCCGCCGCCTGGCGGTAGAGCCGGTTGGACGCCAGCAGGTCCTGCACCCGGTCCTGCTCGCCCGAAAGGTCCGCCCCGCCGTTCCCGGCGTGGAGCACCTCGATGAGCACCATCTCCGAGCGTTCGAAGTGATCGCGCAGGGTCACCAGCAGGATGCGCTCGCGTACCTGCGGGCTCAAAGGCTCGGGCGGCCTGGGGTGAGGCCAAAAGCGCCCGGCCACGAACGCGGCCACCACCAATGCCGCCACGGCACCGGCCCAGGCCCAGCGCGGCCACCTCCATGGGCTCCGCCGGGCGTCCTCCAGCCGGGGGCGCAGCCGCGCCCAGACCTGGCGGCCGTAGTCCTGGTCGCGCTCGGGCATGGGCGCCTCGACCTGCCCCAAGAAGCTCTCCAGCTCCCGGCAGGCTGCTCGGCAGGTCTGGCAGGCCGCGAGGTGCTCTGCGGCGGCCGCCCTGTGGCGCGCCTCGCCGTAGTAAAGGAGCACCAGTTCCTCGTCGCTCAGATGGTTCCTCATGACGTGCTCACCAGGGGCGCCAGTGTCCGGCGCAGTTTCTGAACGGCACGGAAGACGGTGTGCCGGGCGGCGCCGTCGGATCGCCCCAGCACGCACGAGATCTCCTCGATGGTGACCCCTTCCCAGTGGCGGAGCACGAACGCCGCCCGCTCGATGGGGCTCAACTGCTCAAGCGCCGTGACCACCTGCCGCCCGGCCTCGCGACTCAGGATCAGCCGCTCCGCGCTGGGGCAGTGCCCGGGGCGGTCCGCCAGTTCCTGCGGCTCCGCCGGCTCTTCCGCCTTGCGGCGCCGACGCGCGCGCAGCAGGTCTAGCGCGCAGTTGACCGCGATCGAGTACAGCCACGTGCTGAGCCGCGAGCGCGCGTCAAAACGGCCGATCTGCCGCCAGGCCCGCAAGAAGGCCTCCTGCACGGTGTCTTCGGCGTCCTGTTCGTTGCCCGTCATACGATAGGCCAGACGGAAGATGGCACGGCTGTGCAGCTCGACCAGCACACGGAACGCTTCCGGGTCGCCGGCGCGGGCCTGTTCGACGGCCGCTGCCTCGTCCGCCTCCATTCAATTCCTTAGACTGGCAGAACCGCCCCGGCGTTAGGCGGGCGTCTCCTCCGCTGGCGGCTCGGTGGCGTTCATTTGAGCCCGGAACACTTTCAGTGGAAGCGGACGACCGCGAGGCCCAAAGCCACGGCGGCATCGGCGAGGACGCGGTCGGCGGTGGCGATGCCGCTGCACCGGCAATCCCGGGCGATGGCCAGATGCAACGCGTCGAGGCTCCGCAGGGGGAAGGTTCTCAGGCGGGTGAGGGTCTCGATGGCCGCCAGCGCGTGGGCGTCCTCCAACGGGTGAACGCTCAGGAAACCGGCCCGGATGTCCGCTTCGAAGGCGGCGAGCACCTGCCGCTCGATGCGGGCGTCGATTTCGCGCGACCGTCGCCGCCGCGCCAGCAGGCACCGGAACTCGAGCACCGTGAGCCGGCTGATCCAGGCCTCACTCTGTTGCCTCAGGAACGTCTCGAAATCCTCGGACCGGGGCTCATTGAGGTAGTACTTGGCCAGCGCGCTGGTATCGATGTACGGCCCGGGCATCAGCGGGAGTCCCGGTCTTCGCGGATCAAGACCTCGCTACCCACGGCCAGCCGTGGCACTCTGGCGCGCAGATCCGCGTGGGAAGGGAAAGCGCGCCGGGGCCGCATCGGGAGCACGCGGGCCAGGGCGCGCCCGCGTCGGGTGACAACGATTTCGCCTTCCCGCCCGACGATCTCGTCCAGGCGGCTGAGTGCCGTGCGCATCTCGCGGATGCCAAGGTTCTTCATTTCGTCGGCGACAGCCTGCGGACCAGGTGTCGCATCAAGCCACATTGTGCCACAAGCTCAGCCACCGCGGCAACCCTCAGCATGAGCAGACTTGCCGGATTCGATGGGCCTCATCAGCGTGGGCCAAGCCAGTCGCGCAAGTAACGCATGGGCAGCCGACCGGGGCGCTGGGTCCTACGGCTCGAGCCCCACCGATCTGAGACCGTAGTACCTCGCGGCGCACCGGTTGAGCCCGCGGTCTTTGCCGGGCCCGAGTTCGCGCTCGTTGTACGTGTCCCGCATCATCGCCGGGGCCGCCGGCAATCTGGGCACGAGTACGTCGAGTTGCCCAGCTTGCTTTGCCCGGAGTAGTCGCTCGTGCCGGTCGGTGACCGCGGCCCGCCACTTCGGCATCGGGCCGGCGTAGTCCTCCAGCGCCCTCCAGGGGTTGCCGTGAAACAGCGTGCTCCCGGCGAAGATCACGAGCGCCAGCGAACGGAGCCAGCGGAGGTTGCCGCTGGAGACGGACCATCCCCGCGTGAACACAAACACCGTGAGGAACCAGCCGAGCAGAAAAACCAGGTACACCCAAGTCAGGGCGCGTCCGGGCATTCGTATCCCGGTCGCCAGGCTGGGCATGAGACAGGCTCCGCTCAAGACCGCAACCCAGGTTCCCGGCACCAACCACTTCCAACTGAGCCATCGGCCTGCGCCTTTCCCCGTCCACTCCGGCCGAAGGCGGACTATTCGGGGGTCCAGGAGGAAGAGGAGCGTCGCCGCCAGAAGCTTGCCGTCCAGTGCCCAGCGTGGCAGCGTTTCCGCCAGTTGCCTGCCGGTGAGGTAGACGGCGCGCCACGGTTTGCCGGCCTCCGGGAAAAAGGCGAAGCGGGCGGCCTGCCCCGGCGCCACGATTATCGATGCAAAACCCGCCAGAGCCGCAATCGCCAGGGCGGCCCACAAGCGGCGGTTCGGGGAGCCCTCTCGATGCGCCATGATGGCCCCCACCACCAGGGGTGGGCCAAGCAGAACCCCGGAGAGTTCGTGGGATCCACCAATGCAGAACGCGGCCAGCACCGCCACGACTGCCAGCGGTGAAGAGAAATGCCACCGCAGGGCAGCTCCCACGAGTGCCGCGGCCGCGGCCGTCCAGAGCAGGTACTCCACCGACCCGCTGAACCAGTACACGGTGTCGCCGGGCGAAGGCATCCCGCACCAAAACAGCACCGCGAAACACGCGGCTACCACAGCGCCGTGCCTGGCTCCCAGCTCCGCCCATAGGCCGCGAATCAGAAGGTATACCCCGGCAGGCACAAGCATCCAGAACGCGGCCAGAAGCACTGGGTAGGATTCCCACATTCCCACCCGCGTCAACAAGGCGGCTTCGAGCCAACTGGAGGCCCAGCGCCCGGATATACCAGTCAGAAACCGAGCCTTGGCATACTCCCAAGGGCCCGCCGCGGCCTGGCAGAAGTCGTCCGCCAGCGGGACTGCCATCCAGAACACCGAACCGAGGATGGCCACTGACAGCCCAATCAGCGCGACGGCGCACCACCGTGCCCATGCCGCGTACGCCGAGCTCTCCGGCGCGACCTGTGAGGGTGAGTGCTCCATGCGGAGGCCATCCATTTAACGGACTCTGCCAGGACCGGGTTTTCGGCGATCTCCTGATCGATCATCTCGCGCAATTCCAGACGGTTCAATTGCAGCACCTTGACCATCTGGACCAGGCTGGGCGTCAGAATCTGCTTCTGCGCCACCTTGAGTTGCAGCCTGGGCGAGAGCGAACTCAGCTGGCTCAATGATAGCAGAAGGAAACCAAGCCGCCACCCGCCGCCAAACCCCTAGTGCCCGGCCCGCAGGTTCAGCTTAGGCGGAGCTGGCGGTAGTCGATCTTGGCCTCGTCGGAGACCCCCAGGCCCAGGGCGCCGGCCATCTCGATGTGGTCGGGCTGGCGGTTGTAGTAAATGCTGTAACGGTCCGGCTCGGCGTCGGCCACGCTGAGCATGCCCGCCGCCAGCCGCTGGCGGTCAATCTGCTTCCAGCCGATGCGGTCCAGCGCCACCGGGTCGGTAGCGAAGTACAAGGTGTAGTGCTGCCAGACAAAGTGCTCGCGAGCCCCGGGGCCGCCGTGAAACACCCCTTTGATGCCGTCCAGAATGTGGAGCACGGCCTTGGTGCGAATCACAGGCATGGCCACCACCGCCGGGATATAGGCGTTGCACGCCATCGAAGTGGTCGAGATGTGGCTCCGTTGCGCGTTGTTGGCCAGGCCGTGGGAGAGGTTCTTCAACGACAGGCTCACACCCGCCGCCTGGTGGTCCTTGAGCAGCGCGAGGTTGACCAGCTTATGCACCTGCTGGGTGATGAACTGCGCCGCATAGGAGCGCCGCGCGGCGGGTTCGGCGGGGTTCTGGCCGGGCAGGATCAGGGGCAGGTCCACGTAGTAGTTGGGATCGTAGCCCTCGAGGGACTGCTGCACGCTGTCGAAGGCCTCGGCGGCCCAGCAGGTCTGAACCCCCGCCGGCAGCCACTTGTCGAAGCCGGCGCCGACGAAGTCGGTTCGGTACCGGTCATACACCACGATGTTCTGGAGCCCAACGCCCGCCGAGGTCAGCCCGTCGATGATCAGGTTGACCACCTCGCGGCAGGAAACCACGCGTGGCTTTCCCACCCCGTTCAGCTTGATGCCCACCACGTCGCCGGGGCCGAAGAACTGGCGCCAGGCCGAGGTCCAATCCGGGGCCCCAGTCAGCTCCCGCATGCCGCCGTACATCATCTGCTGGATCGGTGCGGCTTGAAAGACGTCCGAGACGATCGAGCCCGGGTGCTCGACTCCCACCACCCGGCCGGGATACAGCCCTGGTATGGCCAGCCGGCTGGGATCGGCGACCGCCGCGGCCGGCGCCGGGCAGAGGAACCCCATCCCGCCATAGGCCGCTCCGACCGCACGCAGCAGGTCTCTGCGGCTCCAGTCGCCGTTTCTGCCGGAGGTTTTCATCTCTCCTCCTCGTCCACGATCTATGTTCATTTGGGCGCGCCCGCGAAGTTGGCCGTCTGGTTGGCGCCCAGGTTGTTGAAGGTCTGGCTCGGCGGCGTGAACGTGAAGTTGACCTTCGCGGGCGTCACCGTGTAGTTGCCGCCCGCCGCCAGCCCGGTGAACGAGTAGGTTCCCGTGCTGCTGGTGGTGGCGGTCTTCGATTGCGACCCGCTCAGGGTCATCGTCACCCCGCTAACGGCGGCGCCTCCGGCATCCACGACCTTCCCGCTGATGGTGAACACGCCCGTCCCCGTATAGTTCGCGGTCTGGTTCCCGCTCAGGCCGCTGAAGGTCTGGCTCACGGGGTTGAACACGTACCCGGTCTTGGAGGGCTTCACCGTGTAGGTCCCGCCCGCCACCAGGCTCTTCAGCGTGTAGTTCCCTGAAGCATCCGTGCTGGCCGACCCGGACTGCGCGCCGCTGAGCCATACTGTCACGCCGGCGATGCCCGTCCCCCCCGCCACCGCTACCCGCCCTGTGATCACATAGGTCGTCGGCCCGGTGAAGTCCGCCGTCTGGTTGGCGCCCAGGTTGTTGAAGGTCTGGCTCGGCGGCGTGAACGTGA
>CAZIRH010000069.1:0-1748 GCA_964541065.1 uncultured Solibacteraceae bacterium | reverse complement strand
TGCTGGTGGTGGCGGTCTTCGATTGCGACCCGCTCAGGGTCATCGTCACCCCGCTGATGGGATTGCCCCCGGCGTCCACCACGCGGCCGCTGATCGCGCCGAGCATGCTGACCGGCAAGCCTGGCGAGAAGCTCGATTCACTCGCGGTGTGCGTGGCGCACCGGGCCTGCACCCGCACGGTGTACGCGCCCGCCGCAGCCCAGGCCTTCGAGGCGCTCCGGCTGCCGGTGGGCCGCCACCCGGAATCGGTCCCGTCGCCCCACTCGAAGCGGTACTGGAGGCTGTGAGCGAGGTTGGACGCGGCCCCGGAGGAGGAATAGGTGTAGGCGGTTCCCACCGCCCCGCTCGCCGTCCCGGAAGGCGTGGAAGGCGCCGAGATCGTCTCGGGGATGTAGGCCGTGGTGGTGGCGCGGGCGTAGTTGTTCCCCCGGTCCGGGTCCGGTGAAGTCGAGGTCGCCGCGACGGTGTTTACCACCGGGGTCCCCTCGAGCAGTGTGTTGCTCACCCGGGCCACCAGGGTGATGGTCACAGTGGCGCCGGCCGCCAACGAAGCGAAGGTGATCGTGCGCTTGCCGCCCGTGCCGCCGCACACACCGCCTCCGGTGGCCGAACAGGACACGTAGGTTAGCGGCGCGGGCAGGTTGTCGTTCACCGTGGCGGAGGTGGCCGTGCTGGGACCGAGGTTGCTCAGCGCGATCGTGTAGGCGGCCTCGCCGCCCACCGCCACCGGGTTGGGAGACACGGTCACTGTGACCGAGAGGTTCGACGCCGGCCCGGCCAAGCTCCCCGTCTTGACGAGGAAGGCCTGGCTGGCCGTCCCGGCAGGAGCCGCCTGGAGCGCATCCGGGGTGACGGGGAAATCCGCCGAGGCCGTGAAGCCGGTCACCAGCGGATTGCCCGAGCTGTCCACGGCGATGCCCAGGCCGCGGTCCTCGCCAGTGCCACCGAGGTAGCTGGAATACGCCAAAGCGCCCGTAACACCGAACTGGGCCACGAACGCATCGTCACTGCCCGCATACGAGCTCTGGAGAGCGCCCGCGGTCCCAGGGAAGTCGCTCGAACGCGTGCCCCCGGTGACGTGCGCAGTTCCGGCCGCATCCACGGCGATGCCTTCGCCGAAGTCGCTGTTGCCGCCGCCCAGATAGGTGGAGTAGATCCGGCTGCTCCCCGCGGGGTGAAGTCTCGCCACGAAAGCATCGAGCGCACCGCCGAGGGCGGTCTGCGCCGCTGCGGCAGTTGTGGGGAAGTCGGTCGAAGCGGTGTAGCCGGTCGCATGAGCCGACCCCGAAGCATCCACGGCGATCGCCCAGGCTTCTTCCCCACCGCTGCCGCCCAGATACGTCGAGTAGGCCAGCGCCGAACCGGCCGGATTGAGCTTCGAGATGAAGGCGTCCACGCCTCCGCCGCTCGCACCCTGCACCACCCCGGGCGTCACGGGAAAATCCACCGAGCCGGTGGCCCCGGCCACATACGCGCTGCCTGCCGCATCTACCGCAACACCGTAGGCCCGGTCCCAACCGCTCCCGCCCAGATACGTCGCGTACAGCGCGGCCGTCCCGGCGGCGTTCAGCTTCATCACGAAGGCATCGGCCTCACCCCCAAGCGCCGTCCGCAAGGCGCCGGGCGTCGCCGGGAAGTCCGCTGATTCGGTGTAGCCAGCCACGAAGGCCTCACCGGTGACGTTGACGGCGACGCCGCGGCCCGCGTCGGCGCCGCTGCCGCCGAAATACGTGGCATAGACCGGTGCG
>CAZIRH010000068.1:0-15032 GCA_964541065.1 uncultured Solibacteraceae bacterium | reverse complement strand
GTTCAACGAGAAGTGCATTGCCATAGAGGGGCCTTATCAGAGCCGGGCCCGCGGCAACCTGAAGTTCATCCGCTCGAAGTTCCGCCTGCAATGAACGTCCTGGTTCCCAACCTGGGCTCCACCTCGCTGAAGTACCAGATTCTGGAGATGCCCGCGGAGCGGGTGCTGGCCCGCGGGCGCGTGGAGCGCGTCACCGACTACCGCGCCGCCGTCGCCGAAATCCGCCTGGGCGACACTCCCATCGACGCGGTGGCCTTCAAGGCCGTGCACGCCGGGCCCCGCTTCCGGGGCACCTTCGTGATCGATGACGACTTGCTCGCGGCCATGGAGGAGTACCTGCCGGCCGCGCCCGCGCACAACGCCATCTACCTGACGGCCATTCGCGCCTTCCGGGAAGCCCTGCCCGGCGTTCCGCTGGTGGCGGCGTTCGAAACCGAGTTCCATGCGACCATGCCGGAGTACGCGGCGCGCTACGGGGTCCCTGCCGAGTGGCGCGAGCAGCACGGCGTCCGCCGGTACGGGTTCCACGGCGCCTCGCACCAGTACGTGGCCGGACGCGCGGCCGAGTTGCTGGGACGGCCGGCGGATGCCATCCGCCTGGTGAGCTGTCACCTGGGCGGCAGCTCCTCGATCTGCGCCATCCGGGGCGGGTGTTCCATCGACACCACGATGGGCTTCTCGCCGCAATCGGGGCTGGAAAACGCCACGCGCCACGGCGAGCTGGATGTGTTCGCCGTGCTCTGTATGATGGAACGCTGCGGCTGGAGCCTCGAAGAGGTGCGCCGGCAGTTGACGTGCACCGGCGGGCTGGCCGGGCTTTCGGGTGTGGCCGGCGGCGACGTTCGCGATCTGGAGAAAGCCGCCGCCGAAGGCAACGCCGACGCTGCCCTGGCGCTCGAGGTCTTCGCCTACCAGGTTCGGAAGACCATCGGGGCGTACGCCGCCGCCCTGGGCGGACTGGATGCGGTGGCCTTCACCGGCGGCATCGGCGAGAATTCGGCCCGCCTGCGCACCGCCTGCTGCGCGGGCCTCGAGTTCCTGGGCCTCCGCCTGGACTCCGCGCGCAACGAGCAGGGTTCCGGAGATCGCCTGGTCTCCTCGAATGATTCCGCCGTGGCCGTCCTGGCCCTGGCTACCAACGAAGAGCTGATCGTCGCGCGCCGGGCCTACCGTCGGCTCTGCCGCGCCCCTGGTGCGGGCGGCACGTGGTGATATGACCATGATCCCGGCGGAGTTTCTGGAATTCTCAACGCACGCGCGAACGGTGATGGCGGAGCGCCAGATCCCCGAGGAGTGGGTGCGAGCGGCATTTCAGTCGCCGGACCGCTCCGAGATGAGCGATGATGGGAACAGGCACTTCTTGAAAGCCATTCCGGAGCATGGGGGACGGGTCCTCCGTGTGGTGGTCAATGCTCGAGGGATTCCGGTGCGCGTGGTCACGGTGTTCTTCGACCGGCGCCTGAGGAGGCGGCCATGAGACTGAGGGTGGACAAAGAAAGCGATGCTCTCTACTTCAGGTTGGACGAGTCTGCCATCGCGGAGTCTGAAGAGGTGGAAGCCGGCGTGATTCTGGACTACAACGCCGAGGGCAAGGTCGTAGGGGTCGAATTCCTCAGGCTCAGCGAAAGGACGACGCCGGAGCGCCTGGGGGTGCTTCAGTTCGAGACGCGCTAGGCTGATCGTCGCGCGGCGGGCCTACCGTCGGCTGGCGCGACCGCGAACTATAGAGGGATAGGCTGTGACCGACTTTAGACCGAACCGGAGAGAAATGCTGGCGACCGCCCTGGCGGCGGTGCCACTGCTGCCCCCGGACTGGAGTGCGTTGCCGGGCCCGCAGGAGGTCCGCACGAAGGACGGAGAATGGGATGCGATCGTGATCGGAGCGGGCCTGGGCGGCCTCAGTTGCGCGGCTGCTTTCGCGCGCAAAGGCTTTCGGGCGTTGGTGCTGGAGCAGCACGACAAGCCGGGAGGTTACGCCACGGCGTTCCGCCGGCCAGGCGGCTTCCTCTTTGACGTGTCGCTGCACTCGACCACGGTGGGCGAGCGCAACGGCGTTCGGAACCTGATCGGCGGTTTCCCCGAGATCACTGAGGTGGAGTTTGCGGCGCACCCGTACTTGTACCGGGCCGAGTTCCCCTCGCACGACCTCCGCGTGCCCCAGCGCGACATCCCCGCGTGCGTCGCCACCCTGGTGCGGCTGTTCCCGGAGGAGAAGGCGGGGATTGCGGCGCTGATCGACGACATGACCGGATTCGCCGCCGACATCGGGAAGTTCAGCGCCGCGCAAGGGAAGGTCGAGATGAGCCGCTTCCCTCAAGATTTCCCGCACCTCGCTCGGCATGCCGGGCGCACCTGGGGCCAGATGGTGGACGACCGCCTTCGCGATCCCAAACTGAAGGCGATCGTCTCGGCGCTGTGGATCTACTTCGGTCTGCCGCCCTCGCGGCTGGCCGCTTACTACTACGCGCTGCCCACGCTGGGCTACCTTCAGGCCGGCGGCTACTATCCCAAGGGCCGCTCGCAGAACATCAGTGACGCCCTGGCAAACTTCATCAAGGCCCGGGGCGGCAGCGTGCTGTTGCGCACCCGCGTGCGGAAGATCCTCACCAAGGACGGAGCCGCCTACGGCGTGCAGACGGAGGCCGGGCAGGACTACCGGGGCAGAGTGGTAGTCTCCAACGCCAGCGCCTGGCACACGTTTCACCAGTTGCTGGAGGAGGATGCCGCGGTCAAAGAATACAGGGCGCGCCTGGCGGGTTTCAGCACGAGTCTGTCTTGCCTCCAGGTCTTCCTGGGACTGAACAAGGACCTGGTGCGCGAATGCGCCATCCCGGACACGGAGGTTTTCCTGGAGACCGGCTACGACCCCGACGCCAGCTACGAAGCTTCGCGCCGGGCGGACGTCGAGAACTGCGGCGTTGGCGTCACGCTCTACGACAACCTCTACGAGGGCTACTCGCCCAGGGGCAAGAACACCATCAACCTCATTGCTCTCCAGGGCTTCGAGCCTTGGGAGAAGTACGAAGCCGACTACCTCAAGGGCAGCAAGGCCGCCTACCGGGCGGAGAAAGAAAGGATGGCGGCGGTCCTGATCCGCCGCGTCGAGCAGAAGCTCCTGCCGGGCCTTTCCAAATGCATCCAGGTCCGGGAGATCGGAACGCCGCTGACGAACTTGCGCTACACCGCCAGCTACCGCGGCGCCATCTACGGCTGGGATCAGACGGTGGACAACTCGGGGCCGAGGCGAGTGGGCCACTCCACGCCGGTCAAGGGCCTCTACCTGGCGGGCGCCTGGAGCAGCCCCGGTCACGGCTACGGCGCCGTCCTGCCCAGCGGCTTGAGCTGCTTCGCCGAAATCGTGCGGACCTGGACGTAGACGCCGCTCCGCCGGTCACTGCCGCAGCATCTGCTCCTTGCGGACGATCAGGGTGGCGGTGTTGTAGCTGGCGAGCTCGAAGCCGTGACCGTGGGTGATGGCGTCAGTGGGGCAGGCCTCCACGCAGTAGCCGCAGAAGATGCAGCGGTTGTAGTCGATGTTGTACACCTTGGCGTAGCGGTCCGCGCCGCTGATGCGCACCGGCCCAGTGTTCTCCGCGGCTTCGATGTAGATACAGTTGGATGGACACGCCGCCGCGCACAGGAAGCAGGCTACGCACTTCTCCAGGCCGCTGGAGTCGCGCTCGAGGATGTGCGCGCCCCGGTAGCGTTCCTGGAACCGGGGCGGCTCGTCGGGGTACACTTCGGTCAGCGCGGCAGACATCATCTCCCGCAAAGTGACCCGCATCCCCTTTGCGAGGGCAGCGGCGGCGCCCAGTATCTCGCTGATTCCTGCCGGCATGCCTCTCCCTTGGGCTCAGTGTGACTCCCGCCGGGAGCCTAGTTCTTGGACCCTCAACCCGGCTGGTACTCCGGCACGTACTCGCCCGCGCGAAACGGGCTTGCCCCGGCCCGCTGGCCCAGCGCCGCGATGTCCTGCCTGGAAAAGCCGGCGGCGGCCAGCGAGATGTTGCCCTCGGGCTCGATCAGGAACAGCGAAGGAACGGTCGAGATGCCGAAGGCATTGCTGAGCGGATAGCCTTTGCCGGCTTCGTCCAGCAGCGTGGTAAACGTCACGCCGCAGTCGCGGTTGTAACCGCGCGTAGCCCGCTCATCGTCCTGGGACACGCCGATGAGCTGCAACCGCCCTTGAGCGGCCTGGTGGATGCGCTCCAGGAAGGGAAACGTGAGCTGGCAGACCGGGCAGCTCACCTTGAAAAAGGCCAGCACCGCGGGCCCGCCTGCCAAAACGTCCTTCAGCGACCTGGACTCGCCGCCGAGCGCGCGCAACTCGAACTCCGGGGCGCGCTCACCCGCTTCCAGCGTCTTGCGCTGCTTCCAGAAGGCCATGCCCTCAGTGTAGCAGCCTGGTCAGTTGCTGGGCCGCGATCAGCAGGGGGTCCCATAGGGGCGCGCACGGCGGCGTATAGGCCAGGTCGAGCTGCTCGAATTCTTCCAGGCGCATCTGCCTGGTCAGCGCCGCGGCCACCACGTTGATGCGTCCGGCCACATCCCGCTCGCCGAGCACGCTGGCTCCCAAGATGCGTGCGGTGCGGCGGTCCGCCACCAGTCCGACGGCGGTGGGTCGCGCCTCCACATAGCGCGGACGGTCGGGCGCCTCGATCCATACCGCCGCGGCGTCGAAGCCTTCCTGGCGCGCCTGCGTCTCCGACAGCCCGGTGACCCCGATGCTCAGGCCGCAGCAGGGGACAATCGACGTGCCGGCGACTCCCGGAAAACGCTCGCGCCCGCCCGCCGCGTTGGCGCCCGCCACGCGCCCCATCTTGTTGGCGGTCGTTCCCAGGGGCAGGTACACCGGCCGCCCGGTCACCAGATGAACGGTTTCTGCGCAGTCCCCGGCGGCGTAGACCCCGGTGAGATTCGTTTCCATGCGCTCGCTGACCCGGATGGCCCCGGTGCGCCCCAGTTCGATGCCCGCCTCGGCGGCGAGTTCGACGTTGGGCCGGAACCCCGCGGCCAGCACCACCACCTCGCACGGCTCCCCGGCCAGCCGCCCGGGCTCGACGCCCGCGACGGTTGTGCCGGTGCGCAGCTCGACCTCGAACCGCTCCAGATGCTGCCGCACGCGGCTCGTCAACTCCGGATCCTGCCGTCCCAGCACGTCGCTGCCGCCCTCAAACACGGTAACGTGCCCCACGCCGCGCTGCCGCAGCGCTTCGACAGCCTCCAGGCCGACGTAACTGGCTCCCACGACGGCTGCCCGCCCGGGACGCTGCTGCTCCAGAAACTCCCGCAACCGCTGGGCGTCGCGCGGCGTGTGGAGCGCGAAGACGTGCGGCAGATCGGCGCCCGGTATGTTCGCGCATCCGGCTCGCGCCCCGGTGGCTACTACCAGCCGGTCGTAGGGAACCCGCTCGCTTCCCCCCACCTCGACCTGCCGCCGCGCGTGCGCAATGGCCCGCACTTCCGCGCCTGTGCGCACTGCAATGTTCCGCTCGCGCCGGAAATACTCCGGCGTGTAGACCACCAGCTCCTCCAGCGACCGCACCCGGCCGGCCAGATAGGAGGGCAGCCCGCAGGCCCCCAGCGATACCCAGGGGCTGGCCTCCAGCACCTGGATCTCCAGCCCCGCGTCGGTCCGCCGGGCCCGCGCCGCCGCGCTCAGGCCCGCCGCCTGTCCGCCGATGACTACCAGTCGCATGCCGATAGGCCAGTCCCCATTGTCGCTCGAATGTTCGCGTGAAGGCGCGGTGGCGGCCCACAAGACAATTGAGGTGATGCGCTTGGGCTTCAACGCACCCCTGTGCCTACGTATCGAATATACCCATCTCACCAAAGGAGAGGGTTCGCTTCGGCAGGTCCTTTGCGACAGTTTCTTCAAGATCCGATTTCAGCACACCAAAGCCCTGTGCGGAATCTTGTTGAACCGCGGTGCTCTGAGTAGCTGCTATACTGCCCCAGCCTCGGGATCGACGACCGACAGTCCTTCGACTGCCGCAACCTTGCACAGGACCTTGTCAGCCGTCACAAGGTGTTCGACGGCGCCGCCGCGATGGAGGTCGAGCGCTACCGCAAGCTGGAGCGCGTCGAGCGTACGCAGACCGTGGCTGGCGGCGAACCTCCGGATCAGTTTCCGCGCTGCCCCGAAATGGTTGCTGCTGACGCCGGCAAGCCGAGATTCTCCGTCGGCGAGGTCCCCATCAAGCTCCCCAGAGCGCTGGAATCGAAGTAATAGCCCGCCAATCAGCGATCCTCGCGCTCCGCTCGAATGTCATCGGAGAGGTTGCCAGGGATTGCGGACAGCGCTCGCCGGACCTCCTCCAGAGTGGGCTTGGGGCCCTTGCCGGCTCTCCTTCGCTGGACCTCCTCCAGGCACTCATGGTCCAGCCAGGGCTTGCCCGGACTCTCTTCGACCTCGCAGACGGTCACCAGCACCCGCTGATGTTCCTCCAGCGGCAGGGGTTCCAGCGGACGAAGCAGCCCGTTCTCGTACACCGCTTCAAGGGTCTTCGTCATGATCTCATTATCGCTTAACCCGGAGCGCTCGCCCGCCGGGTCGGTCGCGGAGAAAGGCTTCGAAGCGCCGCGTCCTCTGCGCCCAAGGCAGGCATCTGGGAAGGGTAACCAAGGAAGCTGAGATCAGTCCGCGGTCTGCTCCTGTACGAAACTCAGGATATCGAAGCGCCTGATCTCGCGGTCCGGGAAGTAGCTGTTCACCGCTTCCTGCTCGTCGGCGAAGATCTCGAAAACCGTGGTCAGCTTGGTGAACACCAGCAGCTCGATGTTGCGGCGGTTCAGGTTCAGCAGCGCCAGCTTGCCGCCCGCCTTCTTGAGTGAAGTGTAGCCGATGACCAGCGTGCCCAACCCGGTACTGTCGATGTAGTCCACTTTGCGCAGGTTGAGGATGACGCTGTGCTGGCCCGCCGCCCCCAGCTCGCGCAGCGCCTCGCGCAGCCGGCCGGACTCCTCGCCGGCGGTGAGGCGGCCTTCCAGATCCAGGATGACGACGCCTTCCCGTTCCCGCCGGCCGATTCCCACGCTCATTTCGAGGATTCCTCAGGTCTGCGGTGCGCGCCCGGCTCATCACCGGGTGCGCTCCGCGGCGCGATTTCGGACGGCTCAGTACGCACGCCGCCTCACCGGCACGGGCTCTTCGGCCTCGAGCATGTAACCCACGCCGCGCACGGTGTGGATCAGCTTCTCCGGCCAGGGGTCATCCACCTTGCCACGCAAATGACGGATGTAGACGTCCACTATGTTGGTCAGCCCGTCGTAGTCCATGTCCCAGACGTGCTCGACGATCTGGGTGCGGGTCAGGGTCTGGCCCCGGTGGCGCATCAGGTACTCCAGGATGCTGAATTCCTTGGGAGCCAGCTCGATGGGCTCCCCGGCGCGTGTAGCCTTGCGCCGCACGCAATCCAGCACCAGGTCGCCCGCTTGCAGCACTTCCGTGCCGGCGTGCCCCCGCCGCAGCAAGGCGCGCACCCGCGCCAGCAGCTCCGCGAAAGAGAACGGCTTCCCCAAGTAGTCGTCGGCGCCGCACTCCAGGCCCTTGATGCGGTCGTCCACCGCCCCCAGGGCACTCAGAATCAGCACTGGCGTTCCCACTTTGCGGCTTCGGATGTCCCCCAGCAGTTCCAGGCCGTCGATGTCCGGCAGCATCAGATCCAGGATCATCAAGTCGTAGTCGGCGCCGCCTAGCATTTCCAGGGCCCGAGCGCCACCGCCGGCCACCTGCACGGTGTAGCCGGCACTGGCCAGGCCCCGGGCCAACAAGTCCGCAATACGTTTCTCGTCCTCGATGACCAGAATCTGCATCCGTTCCTTGGCCCCCTGCTGCCCGCAGGCACACCCCCTACCTCGGGCAACAGGCCTCCCAACGTGAAGATACCACAAACGTCGCGCTGCGCGACAGCCGCGGCATCCGATAAAGTTTTCCAGCGCCTCCGACGATATGCCCACTGAGTGGGATCTGGCGACGCAGGGCTGCACCCTTCGGACTGGCTGCGGGCAGCCAGCCCTGTCGAGCTTGGCCGCTCGCTGAAGCAGATCCTGGAGGCACACCGGGCGTGGCTGGAGGATCGCCCTGAAGGCCTGCGGGCCGACCTGTCGGGAGCTGTCCTCAACGAAGCCAACCTGGAAGGCGCCAACCTGCGCCGCGCCATCCTCGCCTCCGCCAGCCTCTTGGAGGCCCGCTTGGGCGGCGCGGATCTGAGCGCGGCTGACCTGCACGGCGCCGACCTCCGTCAAGCTGTCTTGACCGGCGCCGACCTGACTGGCGCGGATCTCAGCGGCGCCCGGCTGGATCTGGCTCTCCTGGCCGAGGTCAACCTCTCCGAGGCGGCCTTGAACGGCTGTTCGTTCCGCGGCGCCAACCTGCGGGAGGCGCGCCTGCTGGAGGCTTCCGTCCACGCCTCGGACTTTCGCCGCGCCACGATGAAAGGCGTGGGCCTGCACCATGCCCAGGTTTTTGCCTGCGACTTCACGGATGCCGATCTGGAAGCGGCGCTGTTCTACCACGCCCGGTTGCAGATGTGCCGTCTGGTGGGGGTCAATGCGGTAGGGGCCAATTTCAGCTCCGCCAGACTGCAAAGCTGCGACCTCCGCAGTGCGCAGTTGTCCGGCGCGCGGTTCTACCAGGCCGACCTCAGTTGCAGTTGTTTCAGCCGCGCCCTGCTGGGGGGAAGCGATTTCCGGGAAGCCCGGCTGGGGGGCGCTGAGTTCTACGCCGCCCTGATGGAGGGAGCGCGCTTCGGCGACGCGGCGCTAGCCGGGGCCGATCTGCGGGGCGCCAACCTGGAAGGGGCCCGCGATCTGACCGCGGCTCAACTGTCGCTCGCCCGCACCGACGACACCACGGTGCTACCCAGCGGCCGCCGCGGACCCTTCATGAAGGGAACTCGAACCGAGCGGCCCGCGCGGTTCTGAGGTGGGTTCATCGGGCGCTGGGGGCCCGGCGCAACCACAGCGCGCTCCAGCGCAGGCGCAAGTCCCCGGCGCGCCGTGCCGCCCAGCGCGTCTTCCATACCGAGAGCAGCAACATCAGCACGATCAGCGTGGCCGCCACCACGGCGGTCTGCGTCAGGCCCAGGTTCTCTTTCCAGAACCAGAGCCAGCGCCCGTACACCAGCTCGATGTGCACCCAATACACCAGCAGGGAGGTCGTGCCGAACTGGCGCACCCAGCTCCACTTCTGCGCGGCCGGCTGCTGCGCCCACAGGTGGGCGAAGGCCAGGATCAACAGGATGGTGCCCAGCTTGATGAGAATCTGCCAGGGGCTGTCCAGCCAGAAGTCCGACTTGGGGTACACCGAGTATGGCACGCTGGCGAAATGCTGGCCCGCCAGAACCAGGCCGAATCCCAGCAGGGCCGCCCACGCCACCGCGCGTTCCGTGTGCTCGGGGCGCAGCAGGCGGATGATGCTGCCCGCGCTGATGCCGAAAGCCACGAAGGCCGCCCAGGGGAAGAAGCCGAAGGCCAGTGGATCGGGGGCCAGGTAGTTCTTGATGACGGACGGCGTCCCGCTCCAGCTCAACTGCGTCACCAGCGGGGAGGCGGCCGCGATGGCCAGGCCGGCCCCAGCGGCCAGGCGCACGCGATCGGTGGTCTGAAACAGCCCCAGCACGGAGAGCACCGCCACGGCCAGGCCCATGGCGTTCAGAATGTCCACGCGCAGCAGGTCGGGCCAGGGACTGTGCGGCCAGCCGAACAGCCAGAGCTGGAGTCGAAACAGGAACGCGATGCCCATCAGGTAGCCGGCGCGGCGCAGCGCCGCCCACACTCGCTGCCCGCTCGAGCATCCCTGGCGCTCCCGGCTGTCCAGCCGGAAGGCCAGCGTGATTCCCAGCAGAAACAGGAACATGGCCGGCGGCAGCCCGCCCAGGAACTGCGAGGCCACATAGGTGCCGCTGTCCCGGAGTTCCGGCTTGGCGAAGGAATGAAAGGCGTGACCTTGCAGCATGATGATGGCGGCCAGGCCCCGCGTCCAGTCGATAAAGGCGAGCCGGCCTCCGCCAGCCACTGCCGATCTGGTTTGACTAAGCTTCAAAAGCGATCCTCTTCCACTGCTCACTTCTACTTCTGCGGGTATTCCCGCTTGACCCCCTTGGGGAGATCCAGGCGGCACTGCGCCTCGGTGAGACCGGGGTTCCACCGCCAGCCGGAGTAGACCACCAGGGTGTAGTCGCCGCCCGGCAGCAGGAACCGCTGCTGGACCGGGTAGCCGCTGTCGTCCGGAATCCACAGCTCGACCTTCTGGACGTACTGCAAGACTTCCGCGGACCTGGGCGTCAGTTCCAGCCGGGCGCAGCGCCGCCCAGCCGCTTCCTCCCGGCCCGCCACTCCGATAGTGTAGCTCTGTGCCAGTTCCTTGCCGGTGGTGCCAAAACCCAGCAGCAGAAACTGGTCCACCAGGGAGCGGTGCTTGCCCAGTTCGTAGATCTGCACTGTCTGGATCTTGGGGTAGTAGATTTGCCCCCGCGTCCCGTCGAAAGCCAGCGAACGTGGGTTGGCCCCTTGGAACTCGATGCGCATGAGCCGGTTGCGCGGCCCGGCCCGCCGGATCCAGAGGGTCCCGCTTTCCTGGCTGGCCTCATCAAGCACCGCCGTGAAGCTGGTGCGCTTGAAGTCCGCCGTCACATCGCGGAACGAAGCGGCGGCCAGATCCATCCGCGCCTGTATGGCTTCCACGGAATCGGCGGCGGGCAGGCAAACCACAGAGGCCAGCAGGGCCTGTACGGCTCTCAGCGACATGCACTCTCAACCTGTCATGATGCAGCTACTGGTGTCTTGGATACTGGCGCGTCTCAAGGTTTGGTGAGCGCCAGGTAGCCTCTAACCTCGTTCTCGGAGTCCACCACCGCTTCCACGCTGGTGACCTGCGGCGGCTTCCCGTCGCCGGACTTCAGCATTTCGCTCACCTTGCGGGTGTGCTCCGCCGGCGCCACGCCCGCCAGGGTCTCGGCCTCGATCCAGTAGAGGACCTCGCCGTGCGCGCTCGGCAGCATGACGATGCGGCTGGGCCTGGGCACGCGGGGCTGGTCGCGGAACCATCCCCGGGGCGTCAGAAAGACGAAGGCCAGGATCAGGGCCACCATGAGGTCGTACTGCCAGGTGGCGCGCTCGTAGTCCCAGAGGACGAACCGCCTCAGCGCCCGCCACAGCCCGCCCGCCATACCCAACAGTGTAGCAAAGGCCCGGCCGCTTTCTCTGCTACTCTCCGCGCGCGATGTCCGCCAGGTCGCTGAACAGGCCGTAGGCGGTCTGCTCCAGACCCGGCGCCACCGACAGCGTGCCCACCGTGCCCATCAGGTCGGTCTCGATCAGCAACAGGTTGGAGGTGCCCCGCACCGAGGCCAGCAGATCGGTTTGGGGCAGCACCTCGGCCCGCACGCGCAACCGCACGCCTCCGCCCGTCCGCCGGGCCCTGCTGACCAGCCGCACGATCTTGCCTTTGGCGGCCAACTCCTGAACGCGTTCCGGCGTCAGCCGGCCGATGCCCCGGGTCTCCACCGCTTGCGGCGTGACGCCCGCGTCCAGAAAGACGTTGGCCAGTGCGGCCGTCTTGGCCGCCGCGTCCCAGCCCTCGAGGTCATAGGCGGCGTCGGTCTCCGTGATGCCCATCCGGCGCGCGTTCTCGATCCCCTCCTGGAGCGACAGACCCTGTGCCAGGGCCTCGATGACCACCGTGGTGGTGGAGTTGAGCACCCCGGTGAAGCCCCGCACCCTCACGCCCGGCAGGCACTGGCGCAGGAGGTTGAACACCGGCGCCCCGTCCATCACCGTGGCCTCGAAGCGGAACTGGACCCCGCAGGCGCCCGCCTCCTGGCGGAGCGCCGCGTAAGCGTGGGCGATGGGCCCCTTGTTGGCCGTGATCACGTGCATGCTGCGCCGGAAGGCGGCGCGAATATGGGAAATGGCCGGTTCGCCGGTCAGCGGGTTCAGCGGGGTGACTTCCACGGCCACTTCGGCCCGGGCGGCCTGGAGGAACTCCTCGACCGACGTGGCCGCCGGTCCGAACGCCGGCTCGGCCGGGAGGCCCTGCGGGTGGAGGGCCGTGCCATGCCGCGCCGTGTGGATGCCCACGATGCGGAAGGGGAAGGCGGAACGCTTGCGCTCCAGCAGCCGGGCGAAGGCCCGGCCCACGTTGCCGTACCCGATCAGCGCCAAATTCATCGGCCCCTACTCCCGCTTCGAAACCGCCGCACCGGGGCTCACTCCCCCATCACTTTGACGATGACCCGCTTGGCGCGCTGCCCGTCGAACTCCGCGTAATAGATCTGCTGCCAGGGGCCCAGGTCCAGGCGCCCCGCGGTCACCGGCACGATCACCTGATGGTGCACCAGCAGGCTCTTCAAGTGCGAATCGCCGTTGGACTCGCCCGTGCGGTGGTGCCGGTAGTCGCGCCGGAACGGCGCCAGCTTCTCCAGCCACTCGTCGATGTCGGCCAGCAGGCCGTCCTCGGCATCGTTCACCCACACGCCCGCGGTGATGTGCATGGCCGAGACCAGGATCATTCCCTCCCGGATCCCGCTCTTGCTGAGCGCCTCCTCGACCTGGCCGGTGAGGTTGACGTACTCGCGGTGTTTGGCGGTTCGAAAGGTCAAGTACTCGGTGTGGAAACGCATCAGTGCCGATCATACAGCAAGGCGCCGCCCGCGGGCACCCGCCCCGGACCTGGGGTCTCCACCTGACACTCCTTGCCCTCCCCCAGTTCTACGTGGGCCCCAAGGTAGCATAGGCATTCTCGCCGGTGTGTCGCGTGTCCCCCAACAGGCCGGGAGGCCTATTCTACCTGTTCGGCGCTCAGACTGCGTGTCCCCCAACAGGCCGGGAGGCCTATTCTACCTGTTCGGCGCTCAGACTGGGGGAGGGCAAGCTGACACTCGGCTTGACACGTCCGCCGGACCTCAGTCAGACTTTGATTTGCGGCTGCAGCGTGGCTGTGAGGATTGCCTGCGAGGGCGGAGACGGCTTGGCAAGCCATGGGAGGCACATTGAGACTGAGCAAATGCGCGTGGATGTTGCTGTGGGCGGTCGCCGCGTGGCCCCAGCAGGAGCCGGTCCAGCCCGCCGCCGAGGAGCCGGAGACCTCACGTTCGGAGTATCGCGGGCCTGCCATTCTCAGCCGCGGGTGGTCGGCCATCACGGGGAGCGTCGCCGAGCAGCTCCGCCTGCGGCCCTTTGTCAGCGTGCAAGGCATTTACGACACCGGCCTGACCGCGGTCACCGTCACCCCGTCAGGCGAGATTCCCCAGCACGGCTACTACGGCGTGTCCGCCTTCTTCGGAGTCTCGGGCTTTCATCGCGCCCGGCGCACCTTGGTGGGCCTGGAGTACCGCGGGAGTCTCCGCCAGTACTCCCGCAACACCTCCCATGACGGTTTCGACAGCATCCTCACCCTGAACGTGGCGCACCGTGCCACCTCCCGGGTCACCGTCCTGGCGGCCTGTGCGGCCGCCTCGTACTCCCGCAGCTTTTTCCTGCCCGGGGTCGACTCGGCCTTCTACAGTTCCGAACTGACCGACCTGGCCGGGGAGGGATTCTTCGATGCCCGCACCAACGCGGTGATCGGCTCCGGGCGGGTGGTCTACCAGGCCTCCGCCCGCACCTCGTTCAGTCTGGGCGGCAGCGGTTTCACCGCCCGCCGTCACTCGCAGGCCCTGGTGGGCGTACAGGGCTACCAGGCGGGCGGTGACGCGGTCTACCGCCTCAGCCGCTACCAGACCATCGGTGTGGACTACAGCTTCCGCCACTACGAGTACCGCAACTACTTCGGCGCCACCGACGCGCATGGGGCGGCTTTGAACTATGCGACGCAGATGGGGCGGCATTGGACCTTCGGCCTGCGCGCTGGTGGGTACTTTGTGGACGTATCCCGGTTGCAGCGGGTCCCGGTGGATCCCGTGGTCGCCGTCATCATCGGCCAGTCGATGGCCATTTCCACCCTCTACAAGCAGTTCTACGTGCCCCACATCGAGGGTAACCTGACACGGCAGTTCCGCCGCGCCACCTTCCGGCTGGCGTACACCCGCGGCCTGAGCGCCGGCAACGAGATCTACATGACCTCGAGCTCGGAGCACGCCACGGCAGCCTACACCTACCATGGATGGAGACGCTGGTCCGGGATGGTCTCGGTTTCGGCCTTCACCCGCCGGGCGCTGGTTCAAGATATCGGGCGCTACCGCGGCTACCGGGGCACCGCGGGTGTCAGCCACCGGCTGGGCCACGGCCTGTCGCTGACCGCCCATGTGGGCGCGCGCCGCTACGAAATGCACAGTTCGGGTTTCAGCCGGGTGTCGTACTCCTTGGCCGCGGGGCTGGCTTTCAGCCCGGGTGAGATCCCCTTATCGGTCTGGTAGGAACCCGCGGGGGAGGGCTTTCGCCGCAGGCCGCTAAGGCGTCCCCTCTGCCAGAACCTGCTCGAGCCGAGCGGCGAATTCCTCGCCGGATTCCGTCCACAGGCGCTGCTCGCGGAGCGGCAAGGCCGCGCCCAACTCGCGCGCCAGGCGCAGCAGCCCCCGGATGTTCGACCGAACCGCGCGGATGCCGCCGGGGATCTCCGGGGGCGGCAGAAAATCCGCCACGCTGGCAAACTCGATGCGCAGGTGATCTCCCAGACCGTTTTCGAACAGAGGACCGAAGCAACCCAGGGTCACGAGGGCCGGCGCCAGCTTCCACTCGCCCGCGTGCTGCCACAGCTCCCACCAGCCCTCCACCAGGTAGGCGCAATCGGAGTTGTGGAACTCGCGCGCCAGCTCCAGCACGGTCTCGAGTTCCACCGAACCGGGGAACGAATGCTCGAAGGCGGGCGGCTCGGCTTCCTCGATTGCGTAGACCCGCAGCACCTGAATGCCGGGCCGCAGCCGCGAAAAGGGGAACTGCTGCAACGTTGCGCCGAAGTGGCGTAGCATGTTTGCCGCGCTGAACCCCCGGAGCCACATCGACAGGTAGAGGCGTTCCGGCATGGGAGAGGCTGCCTGTGCTTCCCGGCCGCGGCGGGAGAGCCTACCGGATCTTCTCGGTCAGTTGGACGG
>CAZIRH010000067.1:0-15057 GCA_964541065.1 uncultured Solibacteraceae bacterium | reverse complement strand
CGAGAGCACCGTCACACCGCGGGCGGACATCGGGGGGTCCAGATCGCGGAACAACGCCGCAATGCGCGGGGGCCCGGCCGTCATGCGTCCCAGGGAGCGCTCCGTAATGGCGGTGTCGGAGGCGCTGAAGGTCAGGTTGCCGTCGGAGTTCACCCAGACCTGTTGGTAGGAAGCGCCGAAGAACGGAAACGCGAAGGGCAGCGTGACCTGGCGCGCGTCGTCGTCGGCGAGGCCCTCCAAGCGCGTTCCAGACGAGGCTGCCCCGGCGTCATACGTGTCGTCGGAGACGGCCAACCGGTAGCGGCTGGCGTCGGGCGTGGCGGGAATAAAGCTGAGCGTCCGGCGGTCGAGGTTGAACTCGTTGAGGCGGGCCACCACGCCGTCGCTGTCATCCATGACGGCTATCTCTCCGATGTCCTTGGCGAACGCGGGCGGCAGGCTGCCGGCGGCGCGGCGCAGCGCATAGTCGCGACGCTGCCGCTCGGCCAGGCGGTGGAGGTGAAGCTGCTCGGTGAGCTTCTCGCGCGTGGTTCCGCAGACGGATTGGAGCTGGCGCGCCTCGACCAGACCGGCGGCGAGCAGGCAAACCAGGCCCAGGGTCAGGAATCTGCGCATGTGAGGAGGCTTCTACCATTGTAAGATACGGTTCTGGAGGTCCAGGTTTCTATGGCTTTTTGCACCCATTGCGGCGGCCAGATCGGCGGCGACAGCCGCTTCTGCCCGAACTGCGGACGGCCGGTCGGCGGCGCGGCGGCGCCGGTGGTGGTGGCCGCCCCGCAGCCGCTGGAATACTCGATCCACGGCGACAACTTGCAGGTGGCGCGCATCCGGCTGAAGCCGGGGCAGGAGATCTACGCCGAGGCCGGCAAAATGGTCTACAAGACCGCGAACATCGACTGGGAATCGCGGATGACGGGCGAGTCGCTGGGCGCCAAGATTTGGGGCGCGGTGAAGCGCAAGCTGATGGGCGAGTCGCTGTTCCTGACCTACTTCCACGCGCAGAGCCCGGGGGAAGTGGGCCTGGCGGGCGACTACCCGGGTCGCATCCAGGTGTTCGAGCTCACCGCCGGGCAGAGCGTGCTGGTGCAGCGCGACAGCTTCGTCTGCGCGCAAAGCACGGTGCAGTTGAACATCGCCTTCGTGAAGCGGATCGGCGCCGGCTTCCTTGGCGGGGAAGGTTTCATCCTGGAGAAGCTGACCGGGCCGGGCACGGTGTTCATCCATGGGGGCGGGGACTTCGTCGAGTTCACGCTGGGGGCGGGCGAGACGCTTCAGGTGGACACCGGGTGCATCGTGGCCTTCGACGAGTCGGTCACCTATGACATCCAGCTTGCCGGCGGCATCAAGACGGCGCTGTTCGGCGGGGAGGGACTGTTTCTGGCGACGCTGACCGGTCCGGGCCGGGTGATTGTGCAGAGCATGACGCTGGAGAAGCTGCGCCGGCAACTGACGCCCCTGCGCACCGGCGGCGACGAGCGCGGCCCGCTGGGAGCGCTGGGCGGCATCTTCTCGAGCGAAGACTGAGCCGAGAAGTCAGAATTCAGAAGTCAGAAGGGCTGGCGCTTGGTGGGAGCCAAAACCTCCACCTTCGGACTCATCGACCGGATCCGCCAGGGAGACCGGGAAGCCTTCGCTCTGCTGTTCGAGAAGTACCGGCGCCGGCTGGCCGTGCTGACTCACTACCGGCTGGGTCCGGAGCTCGCCGGCCTGGTGGAAGTGGACGACGTGCTGCAAGAGACGTTCTTGCGGGCCTTCCGCGACCTCGACCGGTTCACCTACCGCTCCCCGGGGAGCTTCATGCAGTGGCTTTCGGCGCTGGGCTCCCACGTGCTCGCGGACTTGGCCAGGTTCCATGCTCGCCAGCGGCGGCACGCCGCGGAGGTGGTGCCCCTGGAGGCAGACAGCCGCCCAGGGGCGCCGCAACTGCTGGACTCCCGAACGCCCAGCCGTGTCCTGGCCGAACAGGAGGGCCTTCAGCGCCTGCTGCGGAGATTGGACGCGCTTCCGGAGCACTACCGCCAGGCCATCCTGATGGCCAAGGTCGAGGGTCTCACCACCCAGGAGATGGCCGAGCGGCTGGGCAAGCCCCCCGAGGCGGTGGCTTTGCTGTTGCATCGGGCCATCCGGCGCCTTCGCAGCCTCCCAGAGGACTCTTCGCGGCCATGACGAACGACGGCCAGGACCTCCCGGAAGGTGAAGCCCTGCTGGCCGCAGCGCTGGCCGAGTACCACGACTTGCGCGCGCGCCAGCAGCAGGTCGAACCCGAGGCCTTCTGCCGGCGGCACCCGGATCTGGCTCCCGACCTGGAAGCCGCCATCGCCGCGCTGGAGGAGCTCGAGCAGGTTCTTGAACCGGCGGATCTGGCCGGCCCGGACGAGGGCCTCCGCGCGGAGCTGCCCGAGCGGCTCTCCGGCTGCAAGATCGTCGAGGAGATCGGCAGCGGAGGCATGGGGCGCGTGTTTTTGGCCCTGGACGAGCGCCTGGGCAGGAAGGTGGCTATCAAGACGCTCAGCCGGCGCTACCGTGACAACCTCCCGCTGCGCACCCGCTTCCTGGAGGAGGCGCGGGCCATGGCCCGGCTGAACCATCCCCATGTCGCCCGGATTTACAGCCTCGGACCGCCGGAGGAGGAGCCCCACTTTGTCATGGAGTACGTCGAAGGGCTCCCCCTGACCGAGGCGGTCGAGCCCCTGAACCTGCGCCAGAGGGCGGAGCTGATCGAAAAGGTGGCCCGGGCCGTGGACTTCCAGCACCGGCATGGCGTCGTGCACCGCGATTTGAAGCCGGCCAACATCCTGGTAGGGCCGGACCTGGAACCCAAGGTGCTCGATTTCGGTCTCGCCCTCCAGGTTGACGAGCCCGGGAGCCAGGCTGCCGGCCGCGGGGAGGTGGCGGGCACCCCGGCGTACTTCTCGCCGGAGCAGGCACGGGGCGAGGTGCCGCTGGGGCCGGCCAGCGACGTGTTCTCCCTGGGCGCGGTGTTCTACGAAGCACTCACCGGCGTTTTGCCCTTTCGCGGGGAAACCTACGCCGAGCAGGTCCACAACCTCCGCACCCAGGATCCGGTCCTGCCCCGGCGCCTCAACCCCGCCGTCCCGGCGGACTTGCAGAACATCTGCCTGAAGGCTCTGGAGAAGGATCCCGCCCAGCGCTACTGCTCGGCCCGCGAGATGGCCAACGACCTCGAGAGATTCCTGGCCGGGGAAGCTGTCATGGCCTCGCCCAGCACTTACGGGCGGGTCGTGGCCGGGCAGATCGAACAGCACCTGCGCGACTTGGAGGGCTGGCGGCACGATCAGATCTTGTCGGCCTCCGAGCACGATGGCTTCCGCAAGCTCTACGACCGGCTCATCGACCGCGAGGACGCCTGGATCATGGAGGCGCGGCGCCTGTCGCTGCCGCAAGTGGGCCTGTACTTTGGCGCTTGGGTCCTGGGGGTGGGCGCGGCGCTGATTCTGCTGTTTCGCTATGCCGCGCTTTCGGCTCCCGCGGCCGTCCTGGCGGTGGCCGCCGCGGCTGCTGCCACCGCCTGGCTCGGCGTCCGGTGCTGGCGCAGCGGCCAGTATCGTATTGCCATCGCCTATCTGCTGGCCTTCTGCCTGCTGTGGCCGATCTTCCTGCTGGTAGGCATGAATGAGTGCGGGCTGCTGGCGGCGGCCACCCGGAACCGCGAAGACCTGGAACTGTTCTCCAAGTTCACCGCGTTCAAGCGCACCACGAACGCTCAGCTCTGGTGGGCCCTGCTGCTGTCGCTGCCGGCCTACTTCGCCTTGCGGCGCTTCACCCGTGCCACGGTGTTTTCGCTGGTGTTCGCGGTGGCGCTGGCGCTCGACTGCCTGGTGACGCTGCTGCGCCTGGGCCTGCTGGAGTGGCTCGAGCAGGACCCCGGCCTGGTCTACCTGCGTTTACTCCCGTTTGCTTTGCTGTTCTTCGCCGCGGCCTTTTCCCTCGAACGCCTGGGCCACCTGGGGGACTCCCGCCACTTCTACCCGCTGGCGGTGCTGTTCACCTGGGCGTCCCTGAGCGGCGTGGCCACCTTCCACCAGCCGTACGCGCAGTGGTTGCGGAGGGTGGCCCCTTGGACGCGCGGCCAACTCGAGTATCTGTTCATCCTCAACGCCGGCATCTACATCGGGCTCCAAAGCCTCTGCGACCGCTTTCCCTCGGCGCAGATGCGCACGGTGGCCAAGGCCTTCCGTTTCGTCATCCCGGGCCACGTGCTCACTTCACTGTTCCTGCTGGGGCTCTCGGCCACCGAGTTGTGGGAGAAGTCCCCGGCCGAGGAGGGGCTGCGGCTGGAAGCCAGGCTGCTGGAGCTGCTGCTGCCGGCGGCCGCGGCCGGGTTCGTCTTCGGCAGCATCCCCAAGCAAATGAAGAACTTCTTCGCTTCCGGGATGCTGTTCCTGGCGGTGGGCGTGGTGCGCTTGCAGCAGAACCTGCTCAAGGACCAGATGTTGTGGCCGCTGAGCCTGCTGCTGGCCGGCGTGCTGGTGATGCTGTTCGCCACGCACTACGCGGCCATCCGCATGGCCCTGGCGCGGTGGTTCCAGCGCCGCTGAAATTCGCGGCCGCGCTGCAATCCTGACGCCTCGGTGGCGCTGTTCCGCATCAGGAGGTGTTACCATGCGAACCGTTCAAATCCTGGCTGTCCTGGGACTGGCGGCCTTCACCACGGGCTGCACGGTGCGGTCCCTGTACCCGCTCTACACCGCGGAGGATCTAGTGTTCGAGCCCCGGCTGGTCGGGGCCTGGCCCGAGAAGGACTCCCAGGATACCTGGATCATCCGCCCGTCGGGCCAGAAGGCCTATGAGGTGACGGTATCCACAGAGCCCCGCACCCGCCTCCGCGACAGCCTGCGCGGCACCATCGAGGCCATCAGCCCGTCGGGCGAGAGGGCCCGTGAGGTGAGCTCGAGCGGCAGCGAGGAGAAGGACCGTCTCAAAGGGCACTTGGTCAGGCTGGGAAACCTCCGGTTCCTGGACCTGTGTCCCGAGGGGATCGACGATAGCGTTGCCATCCCGGCGCACCTGTTTGTCCAGATCCGCCTGGAGGGCGATATCTTGCGTATCGCGCTGCTGGACCCCGAGTGGCTCGAGGAGGAGCTGGCGCGGAAGCAGCTCGCTCCGGCTCATGTGCGCCTACCGGGCGGCGGCGCCGGATCGATCGTCCTGACGGCGTCCACCAAAGAGCTCCAGGAGTTCGTGATGCGGCACGCCGGCAACGAGCGAGCCTTTCCGTGGGCAGAATTCCGGCGGCTAATGCTTTCCCCCTAGCCTGCCGATAGCTTCGGTGAGCATGAGTGGGCTGCCCGCGGCCATCGGCGAGAAGACCGAAGACGAACTCCAGCGGCTGAAGACCGAATTCCTCAGCAGTCTGAACCACGAAATCCGCACGCCGCTGGCGAGCATTCTGGGTATGACGGACCTGCTGCTGGAGACGCCCTTGGACGGGGAACAGCGGGAGTATCTGGAAGCCACGCGGGTGTGCGCCGAGGAACTGCTGGCGACGCTGAGCAACGCGCTGGAGTACGCAGCGCTGGCGGCCGGGAACCTGCCGCTAGAGCAAGCGGAGTTCAACCTCCGTGAGGCGCTGGAAAGGGCCGTCGAGCGGGAGCTTGCCAAGGCGCAGGCCAAAGGCCTGAAGCTGACGGCGGCGCTCGCCGGGAGCCTGCCGCTGGTGGCCGTGGGAGACGCCGTGCGGCTGGAAGAAGCGCTGCGCCACCTGCTGCGCAACGCCATCGAGTTCACCGCCCAAGGCGAAGTCGATCTCCGGGCGGGTGGCCGGCTGGCTGGCGACGACCGGTTCCTGTTGCGCGTGGAAGTGTGTGACACCGGCCCGGGCATGTCGCCGGAGCAATTGGAACTCGTCTTCCAGCCCTTCCGGCAGTTGGAGGGCGGCCTGGCGCGCAACCATCCGGGTCTGGGCTTGGGCTTGGCCCTGGTGGAGAGACTGGTCCGCCTCATGCAGGGCGAGCTCGTGATCCACAGCACGCCCGGCCAGGGCAGCCGGCTGGGATTCCAGATTCCCCTGCGAGTGCGCCGGGCCGACTGAAAGAGGTTGCTGAAAAACGCCCGGAACCGCTCCCTTACGGTCGTGGCTCTGAACTGAGCCGCTACCGTCAGGGAGTGGTCAGGATGCGGCAAACTGAACAGTACTGGGATCAGGCGAGGTTTCAAGGTGCTTGGGAACTGACCCGGGATGGCGTGTATTACTGGCTTCGGTAGTGAGCAGATTGCCCGTCCGCAGCGTGCCATGACAGGCGTAGAACCCCTGGCCCTAGGGTCCTGTCTCGCAAGTTGATTGACCATCGGGACGGTTGCAGCCGACAGGCTGAAAGCCTATCCCACGAGGCGGCATGGTCCACTGGAGTGCCTGGATGCGCCGGTGGCGCGGATCGCCGCGCCGGACACCCCGGTGCCTTACAGCCCCCCTTTGGAAAACGCCTGTCTCCCCAGCGCCGCCCGGGTGGTGGAGAAGGCCCGGTGGCTATTGCGTTACTGAGTCTGGTTATCCCCAGCGCGCCGCTTGTCGGCCCGCTTCAGAGTCAGCGCCAGCAGGTCCCGCGGATCCAGCAGATGCTTGGGCCGGAACCGACGCTGGGACCAGCGGAAACCCGGCTCGAACTGAACGCCCAGGTAGTAGCCGGTTTCGCGGAAGACACAATAGCGGACGCGCGCCTGAAACCGGTTCCTGGGATCGACGCCGATCCGCAGCAAGGTTTCGCGGGGAACCGGTGTGTCCAGTTGCAGGCACATCCCGGAAAGCGAGATGTCCTCGAGGTTGGCGGTGGCTCGCCTGAGGCGGCCGCTCTTGTCCTTCCAATGGACGCTGATCAGATCGGCGCATAGCAAGCGGGGCTCGATACGCCTCTCTAGCATACATTCAGAATATCGACACGGTGGCGGAAGGACTTTACAATGAAAGGCTTCTAGATGCGATTAAACATTTCCACCACTTTGCGTAGCGACCTGTATTGCCGGATAAGGGGGACCATTTTGCTCTCCCGGGCATCGATCTCGAGGGCCCGTTTGAGCACCTCGGGGGCCTTCCCCTGGGGCACGGCCACCACGCCGTCCTCGGAGGCCACGATGATATCGCCGGGCGTGACGGTCACCCCGGCGCACTGTACGGGGACCTGGCGTGCGACGCTGGCGTAGCGGCTAACGCTGGAGGAGGGGACTACGCCGCGGGCGTAGACCGGCAGGCCGAGGGAGCGGATTTCCCGGACGTCGCGGACGCTGCCGTCCAGCACCATGCCGGCCATCAAACGGGCCTTGGCACTAGTGGCCATCAGGCCGCCCAGCGCGGCGACGTCGAGGGAGCCCTCGATGACGATGACTCCGACCTCGCCCGGCTTGGCGTTGTCGATCATCTCGATGGAGTGCAAAGCGCTCAACTGGGCGGTGGCCTTCTCGGGCGGGGCCGGGCGCAGCAGGGCCGTGGCGGCGCGGCCGACGAACGGTCCATAGGTGCGCGGGCGCATGTCGTGGGACATGAAGCCGCGCTGGCCCACGATTTGATCCACCGCGTCGGCCACGGAGGCCACCGTGGTCTTCCTGAAGCCCGCAATCAGGGGGTCTCCCGGCGGCGCGGTCTTGCGCGCGGCCTGGAAGCCCAGAGCGGCGAGCGCGGCGGCCAGTGCCAGGAGTACCGTCATGCGTCGTGTCCACTTGATGTGATGGGTTTTCATACCTGCTTCTCCGTTCAGCCCATTCTACAACCGGGGGGCGCCCGGTGGCCGCCGCCCGGACGGCGGACTGAAGTCCGCCGCGGCACGCTGAAAGCGTGCGCCACAGGGGGGGATCCTAGAAGGGCTGCGCCAGGGGCATGGCGAAGGGCGGTTCCAGCAGGAAGTCCAGGCGGGACATCTCCTCGACGGCCTCCCGCACGGCCTGCTCGGTGGTGGACTCAACGGTGATGACAAAGGGCAGGTCGTGCTTGTTGTCGCAGGGAACCTGCAAGACGGCCTCGAGGCTGATGTGCTTGCGGGCCAGGATGCCGGCCAGAGCGGCGATGATACCCGGGCGGTCGTCCACGCGGAAACGCAGGTAATAGGCCTGCTTCTGGCGGGTCACCGGGAGCGGCCGGTACTCCCCCAGGCGCTGGTGGGCGAAGGGTGAGACGCGCTCGGGGCTGCCGCGGCGGATCTCGCGCGCCACGCGCATCAGGTCACTGACCACCGCCACGCCGGTGGGCCGGGAACCGGCGCCGCGGCCGTAGTAGAAGGTATCCTCACCGTAGAAGCCCTTGACCCAGATGGCGTTGTAGGCGCCCCGTACCCCGGCCAGGATGGTGGCGCTGGGGACGAGGGCGGGCCGCACCGACAGCAGCAGCCCCTCGGAGGTCTGCCGCGCGGCGCAGATCAAGCGGATGGTGTGCGCCAGGCGGTGGGCATACTCGAAATCCACCGGCGAGATGCGCCGGATGCCCTCGGTGAAGATGTCCGAGGGGGTGATTCTCTCTCCGAAGGCTAGCGCCGCCAGGATGGCGAGTTTCGAGCGGGCGTCGTAGCCATCGACATCGGCGCTGGGGTCCGCTTCCGCGTAGCCCAGCCGCTGCGCTTCCTGGAGTACGCTATCGAGCGTGTCCCCGCGCTTCTCCATCTCGGTGAGGATGTAGTTGCTGGTGCCGTTCAGGATGCCGTAGAGCGCCACGACGCGGTCGCCGGAGATGCCTTCGCGCAGCACAGCGTGGATGGGAATGCCGCCGGCGACGCTGGCTTCCATGGCCAGATTGGCGCCGGAGGCGATGGCCAACTCCCACAGCTCGGCGCCGCGCAGTGCCATCAACTCCTTGTTGGCCGTGACCACGGACTTGCGCAGCGACAGGGCGGTGGTGATGATCTCGGCGGCCGCGGTGGTGCCGCCCACCAGCTCGGCGACGATGTCCACCTCCGGGTGGGTGGCCACCTGCCGCCAGTCCGTGGTCTTGAAGACCGGGCCCAGCGCTTCCGGCAGGCGGATCTGGTCCACGTCCAGGCTGCACACGGCCTTGACCAGGAGCGGGAAACCGAGCTTGGCGGCGATCTGCCCGGCGTTCTCGGTCAGGATGGCGACAGCGCCGGAGCCCACGTTGCCGAGGCCGACAAGGCCGACATTGACTGGCTGCATATCTGCTCATGATAGCGCGGCGGATGCGGGCAGCTACGTGGTATAAAGGTGTTGCCATGAATCGACGAGAATTTCTCACCACTACGCCGGCACTGGCGGCGGGCGCTGCGGCGGTACCGGCGGCGCCTGCGCCCGACGACCTCAAGCTGGGTGTGGCCAGCTACTCGCTGCGCCAGTTCCAGCGGGGCCTGGCCATCAAGATGATCAAGCAGTTGAACGTGGAGTACGTCTGCATCAAGGAGTTCCACCTGCCCTACAGCAGCACGCCGGAGGAGCTGGCCCGCGGGGTGAAGGACTTCGCCCGAGCGGGCCTGAAGATCGTGGGGGGCGGGGTGATCAGCCTGCAAAAGGACGAGGACGCGGATGTTCAGCGCTGCTTCGACTACGCCAAAGCCTCGAATATGCCGCTGATGGTCATAGCGCCCTCGCACCAGGCCCTGCCGCGGATCGAGAAGTTCGTCAAGCAGTACAACCTTCCGGTGGCCCTCCACAACCACGGGCCGGAGGACAAGCAGTTCCCCACGCCGGAGTCCGCGCTGAAGGCGATCCAGGGGATGGATCCGCGGGTGGGCGTGTGCATTGATGTCGGGCATACCACGCGCACGGGGACGGACGTTCTGGACTCGATCCGCGCGGCGGGCAGCCGCCTGCTGGACTTCCACATCAAGGATTTGAGAGACCTGCGGGACGGCAAGACCCAGGTGCCGGTGGGCGACGGCGCCATGCCCATAGTGGCGATGTTCAAGCTGCTGAAGCAGATGAACTACCAGGGCCACATCAACCTGGAATATGAGATCGACGGCGACGATCCGCTGCTGGGGATGGCCAAGTCGTTCGCTTACATGCGCGGGGTGTTGGCGGGGCTGAAGGGGTAGCGGGGAGGCGGACGGCGGGCTGAAGCCCGCCGCGGCACGCTGAAGCGTGCGCCATTACTGGAGGAGCAGCTCGGCGATACGGCGCAGCAAAGGCCCCAACGGAACGCGTTCGAGGTTGGCCATCACGGCCACGCTGACGCCGTCGGCGGGCAAGGTCACGAGCAGAGTGGAGATGCCCTGCTGGGCGCCGCCGTGCACGACCCACTTGCGTCCCTCGGACTCCGCAATCTGCCAGCCGAGCCCGTAGGGGACAGGCTTGCCGTCGCGGGTCTTCTGCGGCGCATACATCTGCTCGCGGGTCTCGGGCTTCACCAGTTGGCCCTTCATCAGCGCGTTGACGAACTTCACCAAGTCCTCGGGTGTGGAGACCATGCCGCCACCGGGGATCTTGTTGCTGGTGTCCGCCAGGGAGCAGTTTTCGACGGGTCCGGAGGGCGTCTTGCGGTAGCCGCGCGCGCGATGGGGAATGAGGTCGTGGACGCTGTCCGCGCGGGCGGCGGTCATGCCGGCAGGCTCGAAGATGCGCTCGCGGATGTAATCGACGAACCTCATGCCGGAGGCCCCTTCGACGGCCGCCCCGAGCAGGCAATAGCCATAGGTGGTGTAGGAGTACTGGGCGCCCGGCTCGAACAGGAGCGGGTCGGCGGCGAAGATCTTGAGCGGTTCGGTGAGATCGGTATAGCGCCGGGTGCTGTTGACTTCGTCCTGGCTGCCGTAATGGCGTATGCCGCTCACGTGGCCCAGCAGAAGCCGGGTCGTGATGGGCCAGGGCTTCTCGGGGAAGGAAGGCACGTACTTCTGGATGGGCGCGTCCAGGTCCAGGCGGCCGCGCTCGGCCAGTTGCATGACCGCCACCGCGGTGATGGGTTTCGAGATGGAGCCCAGGCGGTAGACGGTGCTGGCGCGGGCCGGGACGGAGTTCTCCAGGTCGGCCATGCCGAAGCCGGCGCTCCAGACGAGCCGGTGGCCCTTGCCCACGGCCACGGACAAACCGGGGATCTTCTGCTGGGCCACCTCCGCCGAGACAGCCTTCTCGATCTCCCCGATTTGCTCGCGGCTGAGCTGCTGGGCAGCCAGGGGAGCGAGCAGCAGCGCTGCTACGGGGAGAAGTAGGAAGCGACTCCTGGTCATATGGTGTTGATGATACACTCACTCGTGGTCGGAGCGCATATGAAGAGAGTGGCTGCGGTGCTGGGTCTCGTGCTGGCCGCCGGGCTGGGGGCCGAGGAACCCTTGGAGGTGACCGCCGGCCTGGCCGGCATGGTGGACCGCTACCTCACGGAGATAGCGAAGAAGCATTGGGAGGAGCGCGCGGCGCGGGTGGCGGCGATCCGCACGCCAGGCGAGGTGCGCGCCCGGCAGGAGTACATCCGGAAGAAGGTTATGGAGGCCCTGGGCGGGTTTCCCAAGAAGACTCCGCTCAACGCCCGTGTGACGGGGACGCTGGAGCGGGACGGCTACCGCGTCGAGAAGCTCATCTATGAGAGCCAGCCGCGTTTCTACGTGACCGCCAACCTGTACGTGCCCACGCGGGGCCGGCCGCCTTACCCGGCGCTGCTGGGGACCGCGGGGCACAGCGCCAACGGCAAGGCCATGGAGGGCTACCAGCGGGTGTGGATCTCGCTGGCGCGGCGGGGGTTCGTGGTGCTGGCCTACGACCCGCCGGGCCAGGGCGAGCGCTACGAGTACTTCGACACGGAGAAGGGCAAGCCGCGGTTCGGCAGCACCACCGAGCACACCATGGCGGGCCTGCAATGCCTGCTCACCGGGACCAACTTCGCGCGCTGGGAGATCTTCGACGGCATCCGCGGCCTGGACTACCTGCTGACGCGCCGGGAGGTGGATCGCGGCCGGATCGGCGTGGCCGGCAACTCGGGCGGCGGCACGCAGACGGCCTACCTCGAAGTGGTCGAGCCGCGCCTGGCTGCGGCCGCGCCGGCCTGTTACATCACTTCCTGGGAGAAACTATGGGGCGGTTCGGGGCCGCAGGACGCCGAGCAGAACTTCGCCGGCTTCCTCAGCGACGGGCTCGACTTCGGCGATTTCCTGATCGCCTTCGCGCCGCGCCCGCTGAAGGTGGTGACGGCGACGCAGGACTTCTTCCCCATCGCGGGTGCGCGGGCGAGCTTCGCCGAGGCCCGGCGGGTGTACGAGCTTCTTGGGGCCGGCGAGCGCATCGCGTTCTTCGAGCATGATGACAAGCACGGCTGGTCGAAACCGCTGCGGCAGGCCACCTATCAATGGATCGAGCGGTGGCTGAACCACGTGGAGGAAGCCGGCCCGGAGACGGACTTCGCCACCGAGCCGGACGCCAACCTGAACGCGACGCCCACGGGGCAGTTGGCCACTTCGCTGAAGGGCGAGACGGTGCAGTCGCTCAACTGGGCGCTGGCCCGACGGATCTACCGCCCCGGGCGGATCAAGGACGCGGCCAAACTGCGCGCGGCCATTGCGGCACGCATGGGACTGGAAGTGAGGCGCGACGCTCCGCCAGTGGCCAAGGCCGGAGAGGTCAGCCGCACGGGATACCGCATCGAGAAGCTGGCGCTCGAGACCGAGCCTGGCATCACGGTTCCCGTGCTGGTCTTCGTGCCGGGGACGGGAGCGGAACGCAGGCCCGCGGTGTTGTGGCTGAACCCGGCAGGCAAGGCCGCGGAGGCAGGACCGGGAGGCGACATCGAAGCATTGGTAAAGGCAGGCCACCTGGTGCTGGCGCCGGATCTGCGGGGATGGGGCGAGAGCGCGCTGTCGCGGCGGCTGGTGGTGTATAGCGAAGCCTATCAGACCGCCATGCGAGCCATCCTGGTGGGCAAGACCATGGTGGGCATGCAGGTGTACGATCTGCTGCGCGTCTTCGAGTACCTGGTCTCGCGGGCGGATGTGGATGGGTCGCGGATCGGGGTGCTGGGTAAAGGACACGGCGGCGTGGTCGGGCTGCTGGCAGCCGCTCTGGAGCCGCGCATTCACAAGGTGGCGCTGGAGGGGGCGGTGCTCTCCTACATGCAGATCGCGCGGGCGGCGCTGCATGAGAACATCGTCGAAATAGTGATTCCGGGCGTGCTGAAGGATTTTGACCTGCCGGATGTGGCGGGTCTGGCGACGGGACTGTGGCTGGTGGAGCCGCGGACGCCGACGGGAGGGAAGGCCTCGGTGCTGGAGGCCGCGGCGGAATACGCCCCGGCGGGCCGCGTGCGCATTGTCGAGCGGAAAGGCTCTAAGGAGACCTACGGGGAGTGGATGAGCCGGTGAGGCGGGGAACAAGGTCGCCGCAGTTAATGGACAATGTAATCAGAGGACGGCCATGACGCTGCCATCCGGTCTGGTGCTGCCCATGGAGGAGATCGCGGAGGTCTGCCGCCGGTACCGCGTGCGGGAGCTGGCCGTGTTCGGTTCGGCCGCGCGCGGGGAACTGCGCTCGGACAGCGATATCGACCTGCTGGTGGACTTCCAGCCGGACGCACCCGGCGGATTGCTCGAGTACACCGGCCTGATGCTGGACCTCTCGGAAGTGCTCCACCGAACAGTGGATCTGGTGGAGAGGGACGGGCTGAAACCCCTGCTTCGGAAAGCGGTCGTTTCCGAGGCGCGCACCATCTATGCGGCGTGACGAGCTGTACCTGCGGGACATACTGGAAGCGGTTCGCGATCTGGCGGATTTCGTGGCGGGCCTCTCTGCCGACACACTGGCGGAGGCGCGCATGGTGCGGTGGGCCGTGGTGCAGCGGCTGACGACGGTCGGCGAAGCCGCGGCGCGTATTTCCGGGGAGTTGAAGGATCGCCACCCAGAGGTTCCCTGGGCGAGGATCACCGCTTTTCGCAACGTTCTCGTCCACGCCTACTTCGGGATTCGATGGGAAAGGGTCTGGCAAGCCGCGGTCGAGGAGGCTCCCGCTCTCGCCCGCCAGGTGGCCGAGATTGTGGAAGGCGAGTTCCCCAACCAGACCTCGGAGAACAACGCCTGATGGGGAAAGCTAGTGTCCTGTCTCGCAGGCTCGTTGACAATGGGCACTATTGCCGCCGACAGGCTGAAGGCCTGTCCCACGAGGCAGCATTGTCAAGGTATCTGCGAGACAAGACACCAGGTGCGCCGGGAACAGGGGGACAGAGAGCTATACAGCCGCGCATAAATCCAGGGACATCAGGGTGAAGCAAAATGGAAATGGATTGCCCCTCCCGTGGCGCACGCTTTAGCGTGCTGCGGCGAGCTTCGGCTCGCCGTCTCCTGTTCACCGCAGGCTGAAGCCTGCGGCGGCACGCTAAAGCGTGCGCCACGAGGGAACATGTCACTTTACTTGTGCGCGGCTGTATAGTGTGGGCCAGCCCGATGCGGATCATGAGCCGGTGAGGCGGGGAGCATGCCTGCTGTGGGCCGCGGCGACGGCGGCGGTGACGCTGGCGTGGTGGGCGCTCACGGTCCAGCAGAACTACCAGGGCAACTGGACGGCGCTCTATTGCACCGGCGAGAAGCGGAGCGTGCCGGCGGAGCTGGCTTCCGAGAACATCTACAGGTTCTCCGGCAGCAACTGTTTCGACGGCCAGTTCTACCATTACATCGCCCACGACCCGCTGCTGCGGCGCGGCTTCGGGAAGTACATCGACGCGCCCCGTCTGCGCTACCGCCGTATTCTGGTACCGGGTCTGGCGTACTTGCTGGCGGGCGGTCAAGACCGCTGGATCGACGGCGCGTATCTAGGCGTGGTGCTGGGATTCGTCTTTGCGGGGGCCTACTGGCTGAGCCGGTGGAGCGATGCGCACCTGAGGCAGCCGGCCTGGGGCGTGGCGTTCGCGCTGGCGCCGCCGGTGCTGATTTCAACAGACCGGCTGACGGTGGACGGAGTGCTGGCTGCGCTGTGTGTGGGATTCATCCTCTACGCGCGCGACGGACCGGTCTGGCGGCTGTATCCAGTGCTGGTTCTGGCCGGGCTGGCGCGGGAGACCGGGCTGCTGCTGGCGAGAGCGTGCTGCGCGGCGGCACTGGGGCGGCGGCAGTGGGTGCGGGCGGCGGTTCTGGCGACCTCGGCGCTGCCCACGCTGGCGTGGTACGCGTATGTGCAGCTTCACACGCCCGGCT
>CAZIRH010000066.1:0-15195 GCA_964541065.1 uncultured Solibacteraceae bacterium | reverse complement strand
TCGGCCCCGCCCCCATGCGCCCCTTCAACCCCAACCGGTTCCACTACAACTGGCATTGGTTCTGGGACACTGGCAACGGCGACATCGGCAACCAAGGCGTCCATGAGATGGACATTTGCCGCTGGGGCCTCGGCAAGGCCACCCTGCCGAAGAGTGTTTTCTCGAACGGCGGCAAGTTCGCATACGACGACGATCAAGAAACCCCCAACACCCAGTTGGCCACCTTCGAGTACGAGGACTGCCTGCTGGTGTTCGAGGTGCGCGGGTTGCTGACGGGCGGAGAAAGCAGCATCCACTGGGACGGGCGGAACTTTATCGGGAACCTCTTCTTCGGCAGCGAGGGGTTCATGTCCGTGGATGCCTGGGGCTTCCAGGTCTACCTCGGTGAGAAGCGCGAGCTGGCTCAGGAGATGAGGGCCGTCGAGCCACGCATCTGGGACACCACGCCGCACGTCGAGAATTTCCTGAAGGCCGTGCGCAGCCGCCAGCACACGGACCTCACCGGCGACGTTTTCGAGGGGCACCTCTCCGCGGCGCTGTGTCACATGGCCAACATCAGCTACCGCACGGGGCGCAAGCTGGCCTTCGATCCGACGGCGGAGCGCTTTGTGGGCGACCGAGAAGCCAACGCGCTCCTCACCCGCCGGTACCGCGAGCCGTACGTGGTTCGGCAGGCTGTCTGAACGCGGGTGATGGTCCCATTTTCACGAGCGGCGGCGAGCCTGCGCTACAATCGAGAAGGCGGCGAAGAACAGTTATGGCCAAGGGCTACGTTGCGATTAACGTCGAGCGGTGCAAGGGCTGCGCCTTCTGCGTGGAGTTCTGCCCCACCAAGGTGCTGGCCCTGTCATCGGCCTTCAATTCCCGGGGCTACCACCCGCCCCACGTCGTAGCCGCCGAGAAGTGCAGCGGATGCGACCTGTGCGGGATGTACTGCCCGGATTTCGCCATTTTCGGCTGGAAGATCTCCGAGCCTAAACCGGCCCCCGAGGCTCAGGAGGAAGAGCATGCAGGCTGATCCCCGCGGAGTACTGACCGGAGTCCACTTCATGGATGGGGACCACGCTTGCTGCGAGGGCGCGCTGGCCGCGGGCGCGCGCTTTGCGGCCGGCTACCCCATCACGCCTTCCACCGAGGTGGTGGAGCGCTTCGCCGCGCGCATCCCCACGGTAGGCGGAACCTTCATCCAGATGGAGGACGAGCTGGCGGCTTCGATCGCCATCCTGGGAGCGGTGTGGGGCGGCGCCAAGGCCTTCACGGTCACCTCGGGTCCGGGCTTCTCGCTGATGATGGAGCACGTGGGCCTGGCGGCCATGATCGAGACGCCGTGCGTGTTCGTGAACGTGCAGCGCGGCGGGCCCTCGACCGGGCTGCCCACGCTGCCGGCGCAGGCCGACATGATGCAGGCGCGCTGGGGCTCGCACGGCGACTACGAATTGATCGCGCTGTGCCCCAACTCTCCGCAGGAGTGCTTCGACCTGACCATCGAGGCCTTCAACCTCTCGGAGCGCTTCCGCGTGCCGGTGATGTTCATGATGGACGAGTGCGTGGGGCACATGACCGAGAAAGTGGTCATCCCGGCGGCGGACGAGATCCAGGTCTACCCGCGCCGGCACACGCACCTGGGGCCCGCCGACTACCAGCCCTTCGAGCCGGAAGAGGACCTGGTACCGGCCATGGCGCACGCCGGGGAGGGCTACCGGTTCCACGTGACCGGGCTCACTCACGACGAGCGCGGTTACCCCGCGATGACCGTGGCGGCGCAGGACCGCCTGGTGCGGCGGCTGACGGAGAAGATCCGCCGCGCCGCGGAGGAGCTGGTCCACTGCGACGAGGAGGCCTTGGAGAACCCCGAAGTGGTGGTGATCTCCTACGGCATCACCTCGCGGGTGGCGCAGCGCGCCATCGGCCTGGCGCGCGAGCGGGGCCTGCGGGTGGGCAAGCTGCGGCTCATCACGGTGTGGCCTTTCCCGGACCGGCGCATCCGCGCGCTGGCCGGGCGGGTGAAGGCCTTCGTGGTGCCGGAGCTGAACCTGGGGCAGATGGCCCGCGAGGTGGAGCGGGCCGCGGCCGGGCAGGCGCCGGTGATACCGGTGACGCACGCCGGCGGGGGCGTGCACCAGCCGGAGGTCATTCTCGAGGCCATCATGGAAGCGGCTGGCTGAGGAGCGAGAAACGATCCTGGAGGCGGTGCGATGACGGCGGAGATTCCCGTTGTGAACCCGGTGGAACCGTTCCTGCGCATGGACCGCATGCCACACATCTGGTGCCCGGGCTGCGGCATCGGAACCACGGTGAACTGCTTTGCCCGGGCCCTGCTGGAGTCCCGGCTGAACCTGGACCGCGTGGCCATCGTCAGCGGCATCGGTTGCTCGGGGCGGGTGGCGGGCTACCTGCGGCTGGATTCTTTCCACACCACCCACGGGCGGGCTGTGCCGTTCGCCACCGGTCTGAAGCTGGCCAACCCGTCCCTGCACGTGGTGGTGTACTCGGGCGACGGCGACCTGTTCGCCATCGGCGGCAACCATATCATCCACGCCGCCCGGCGGAACCTGGACCTGAAGATCATCTGCATCAACAACCTGATCTACGCCATGACCGGCGGGCAGACGGCGCCTACGACGCCGATGGCGGCTACGACCACCACGGCGCCCTACGGCTGTTACGAGCCGGCCTTCAACCTGCCCAACCTGGTGGACGCGGCGGGGGCCTCCTACGTGGCGCGGTGGACCACCTTCCACGTGCGGCAACTGACCCGCTCGATGACCGAGATCTTCCACAAGCGGGGGTTCTGCTTCATAGAAATCCTCTCGCCCTGCCCCACGCTGTACCAGCGGCGTAACAAGCTGGGCGACGGGCTGGATACGATGAAGTACTACAAGGAGCGCAGCAAAGTCCGCCACGGGGCGCCCACCAGCGAGGTGGCCTACACCCCGCAGGGCGAGATCATCGTGGGGAAGTTCGTGGACCGGGAGCGGCCCGACTACCTGGACGTGATGCGCCACCAGCTTCACGAGCAGTTGGGGGAGCGGTACGTGGAAACGGAGTGTCTGACATGCCGCTGACCGAGATCCGCATCGCCGGCTTCGGCGGGCAGGGCGTGATCCTGTCCGCCATGATCATCGGCAAAGCCGCCGCGATCTACCAGGGCGGGTACGCCACCATGACCCAGAGCTTCGGGCCGGAGGCGCGCGGCGGCGCCTCGAGCGCGCAGGTGATCCTCTCCGGCAGCCCTATCCTCTACCCCTACGTGACACGGCCGGACGTGCTGGTGGTGATGTCGCAGGAAGCCTACACCCGGTTCAGCCCGGAGCTGAAGGACGGCGGGCTGCTGATCGTCGAGGAGGACCTGGTGCGCCTGTCGGAGATGCGCAGCGGCATCCGGGTGCACAGCGTGACGGCCACGCGCCTGGCCGAGGAGCTGGGCCGCCGGATGGTGCTCAACGTGGTGATGGTGGGCTTCTTCGCCGCGGTGACCGCCCTGCTGGACCCGGAGGCGCTGCGCCAGGCGGTGCTGGACTCGGTCCCCCCGGCCACCCGCGAGCTCAACCTGCGGGCCTTCGACAAGGGTTTTGACTACGGCCTGGCCAAGCTGCACGCGCCCGTCGAGAGCGTGGACCAGGAGCCTCCGCACCGCTCCCTGGAAGCGCATCACTGATATCCGCGAGATCCGGCTGGGCGGGACCACCATCAAGCTAGTATCCTGTCCCATATAATTCCTGGCAATCGGTGGTGGCGCACGCTTTAGCGTGCCGCCGCGGGCTTCAGCCTGCGGTCACGGCGAGCTGAAGCTCGCCGCAGCAGCCTGAAGGGTGCGCCACGGGACCGCCGTGAACTGTCAGAAGTTGGCCGGGACAGGACACTGGCGATCGACTGGTTAGTTCTTGCCGTCGGGGCGGAAAATGTAAATGTTCATTCCGTTCGCTTCGAGCAACTTCTCGATACGCTCGAGGACGAACCCCGCGGCCTTCATCTGGGCCGTCATGGTCTCGGGCGGGGTGCCTTCCCCGCGGCTTTCGCCCGTGGGAATCCATTCCCCGATGGCCAGCTTGCCGTTCGCCCTCAGGGCCGGCCGGGCGTTGCGCAGCAAGGCGATCGGGTCGCGGAAATGATGGTAGGCGGAAATGACGAAGATCAGGTCCAACCGTCCGGGAGGGAGCTTGGGGTCGAGCGTGTCGCCGAGTATGGCTTCCACATTGTCCAATCCCCCGCGTTGGCAACGCCGTTTCAGGTGCTCGAGGGCCGCGGCGTCGATGTCCTCGGCATAGATCTTCCCTTTCTCTCCCACCCGGACCGCAAGCTGGACCGTGTATCTCCCGCGCCCGGCGCCGATGTCGGCGACGGCCATGCCGGGGACAACTCCGATAGCGTCCATCACGCGGTCGGGCGGCTGTAGCCGGTTGAGTCTGGCCTCGTTGGCGTTCTCCGGGTCGAGGACGCCCTTGGGGTTGCGCACATCCTGGGCGGCTGCCGAGAACGACAGGCCGGCGAGAGCGATCAAGAGGAGGCCGACTTTTCTGCGGATCATGTGAACCAGGATCTCTTTTTGGGCATGTTGGCCGGCAGTCAGTATACACTCGAGGGCCTGCGCTGGTTGTCAGTAAGTGCTCAGGAACGGAAATCCCGCCTTCTACGATCCGGCCACCGCCTTCGGCCCGCCGCCCGAGGACGGTTGATCAAGCATGCGCGCTACTATTGCCTCCTGCTGGCAGCGGGGCATTTGACGCAGCGGCTCTTCGGCGGCATGGTCCAGCGCATGCAGGCGTCGCCGGTGCCGACCGGATAGGACGCCCGAGCGCGCAAGTGAATCAGGCGAAGGGAGGCGGAGGGTCGCAGAGGTTTATGAGAGATCGTTTGAGAATAAAAGAACGGCTTCAACGGAAGCCATTGGGTGTACAATGGAAGGCGGTCAGGATGCAAAAAGGGGAATCCTGGTTAAAAGCTGAAAAGGGGAGGAAAACGATGAAAGAAGTACGTCTTGCACATCTAATGGCGTTGCTGGCCATTTTGTTCTTGGCAAATGCGACTTTGGTTCTGGGCTCTGACCCCTTCACGACCACGGGAAGCATGGGAACGGCACGTCTATGCCACACGGCGACGCTGCTGCCGAACGGCAAGGTGCTGATTGCGGGGGGTGGGGATCCGTCTTTAGGAGACATTTCTTTCAGCAGCGCGGAACTGTATGACCCGGTGACGGGGACTTTTTCGCCAACGGGAAGTCTGGGGGGAGCGAGGGTTTACCACACGGCGACGTTGCTACCGAACGGTAGGGTACTGATTGCCGGGGGGTATGACGGAACTTCAAACATATCGAGCGCGGAGGTGTATGACCCGGCAACTGGAACTTTTTCGCCGACGGGAAGCATGGGAACCGCACGTGCAGGCCACACGGCGACATTGTTGCCGAGCGGTAAAGTATTGATTGCGGCCGGGAGCGCAGTCGCTTACACGACTACCAACAGTGCCGAGTTGTATGATCCCGCGACGGGCACTTTCACGCCGACGGGAAGCCTGGTGACTACGCGGGGCGGACACATGGCGGTACTGCTGCCGAACGGAAAGGTGCTGATCGTGGGGGGCGGGAATTGGACAGCAGTGCCTTTTCCCACCAGCGCCGAGCTGTATGACCCTGCGACGGAGACCTTCACGGCCACGGGAAGCATGGCCACGGGGCGGGTCAATTCAACCGCCACACTACTCCCCAGCGGGAAGGTGTTGATCGCGGCGGGGGAAGGGTGTTGTTATCCCACTCTGGGCAGCGCCGAGCTGTATGACCCGGCGACGGGGACCTTTTCGCCAACGGGGAATCTGGGAACGGCACGTCTCGCCCACACGGCGACGCTGCTGCTGAGCGGGAAGGTGATGATCGTGGGGGGCAACTGGGGCAATTCTCTGGCCAGTGCGGAGCTGTATGACCCGATAGCGGGGGCCTTCACCGCAGCAGGGAGCATGGTAACGGGACGTCTAAACCACACCGCCACACTGCTTGCCAGCGGAAAAGTGTTGATCGCGGGTGGCGGTAGTTCGTCTTCATGGCCCAATTCTCTCAGCAGCGCGGAGCTGTACTGGGATATTGCTAGTGTGCCTCCGGACCACACTCCCCCGGTCACGACAGCGACACCTTCGTTGCAGCCTAACGCCTCGGGCTGGTACAGCCAGGCGATCTCCGTGCGCCTGGATGCGGTTGATGAAATCGGCGGAAGCGGAGTCAAGTGGATCCAGTTTGCCGTGAACGGCGGGGCGCTCCAGACGGCTGTGACAAATACGACCCTGGTGCCCATTTCCTCGAACGGCATCACGACGCTCACGTACTACGCCACCGACAATGCCGGCAACGTCGAGGCGCCCAAGACCTTGACCATCAAGATCGACACGACACCTCCCACGATCTCGGGTCTTCCGCAGCCCGGATGCACCCTCTGGCCCCCGAATCACAAGCTGGTTCAGGTAGCTACGGTCTCGGCCAAGGCTGGGCTGTCTGGACTCAGCGGATTCGGGGTCACCGGTACCAGCAGTGAGCCGGAGAATGGCAGCGGCGACGGGGATACGGCGCCGGACATCGTAATCACCGGCAGCGGGCTTGCGCCGCGGGTCATTCAACTGCGGGCGGAGCGCGCCGGCGGCGGGCCGGGCCGAGTGTACACGCTCACGGCCACGGCCACGAGTGCTGCCAGTAGGACAACCACGCTCTCGGCAACCTGCATGGTGCCGAGCAATCAAGGAAAGTGAGAGGCACGTCAGCCAGGGAAGCGGGCGCAACGCGAACTGAAGGGCGCGGCTTGCACGCTTCCCAGGCTTTGCCGAGCAATCCTGCACCCGCCGGGTGAAACTGGCGGTACTCTCGGCCGAGGAGGCGCGGGTTCTTCCGGACAGCATCGCGACCACACGGGCTGCCAGAGCTTGCGGGCAACCGGCATCACAGTTTACACCTACGCGACACAGCCAGGCGGTTGAGCCCGCCGCCCGCTTACCCCCGCGCTTGCGCCGCGTGCCGCGCGAACGGCATGATGGCCGGGTTGACCAGCCGCTCGAAATCCCGGAAGCGCATGTGAATGACGTCCCGGTGCGAGCCGGCGTTGAAGGCGACCATCTCTTGAGCGCTGAGCCGGCTGTCCACGTAGACCGGAACGTTGTACAGGTTGCCGAAGGGAGGCATAGCTCCCAACTCGCACTGCGGGAACAGCTCGCCCAACTCCGACTCGGTGGCCAGGCGCAGCCGCGCCACGCCCAGGCCGAGCCGCAGTTGCTCGAGATCCACCACGCTATCGGCGCACAGCACCGCCATCGCGTAACCGCTCTCGCTCAGGAAGACCACCGTCTTGGCAATCCCGGCCGTCGGGACGTGCTCTGCGGCGGCCACCTCGCGAGCCGTGTACGCGGTCGGGTGAACACTGTGCCGGTAGTCCACCTTGTTTTGGTCCAGGAAATCTTGGAGCTTGCTCAAAACCCCCATTGTTCCCTCCTTGCCCATGTGACCGATGACGTTCGGAAAACGCCCGCCAATTCCACCCCGAATGTAGCCCAAACCGCGGGCCGGTGCAACCGGCAGGCAGAGCGTGGCCCCGGCTCAACCGACCAGAGAACGGTACAGGGCCGCGTACTGTTCGGCGGAGGCTTCCCAGGAAAAACTCTTGGCCATCCCGCGCCGCATCAGGGCCCGCCAGCGCTCCCGGTCGCGGAAGGCGGCCAGCGCCTCCCGCACCGCCTCCAGCAGGGACGCGCCGGTGTAATCCCGGAACTTGAAGCCGGTGGTGGGGTCCACCGTGTCCTCCAAGCCGCCGGTGGCGCGCACCACCGGCACGGTCCCGTAGCGGAGGCTGTAGATCTGGCTCAGGCCGCAGGGCTCGTAGCGGCTGGGCATCAGGAAGAGGTCGGCGCCGGCTTCGATCTTGTGGGCCAGGCGCTCGTCGTAGGCGATCCGCACGGCAATCTTGTCGGGATAAGCCGCCGCCCAACCCCGGAGGAACTCCTCGAGGTGAGGCGCGCTGGTCGCCAGCACCGCGAAGGCGCAGTCCTCGGCCGCCAGCTCCTCAGCCACTTCCTCGACCAGCTCGAAGCCCTTTTGCGTGTCCAGGCGCGAGACCATCCCAATGAGCGGCCGGTCCAGGTCGTCGGCCGGCAGGTCGAGTTCCTTGAGCAGGTCCTGCTTCGCGAGGCGCTTGCCGCTCAGATCGCTCGCCGAGTAGCGGGCCGCCAGATGGGGGTCCGTGTCCGGGTTCCACTCCGCGTAGTCGGCCCCGTTCAAGATGCCGCTGACCATGTCGCTGCGGGCGCGCAGCAGGCCGTCCAACCCGAAGCCCAGCTCCGGCGTCTGGATCTCCCGTGCGTAGGTCGGGCTGACGGTGTTGAGGGCATCGCTGAAGCGGATGCCGCCCTTGAGCAGGTTGATCTGGCCGAAGAACTCGAGAGCGTCCGGGTGGAAAACGCTCTCCTCCAAACCCACTTCCGCCAGGATGCGCTTGGGGTAGATGCCCTGGTAGCCCAGATTGTGAATGGTCAGCAGGGTCTTCAGGCCCATGAAGGTGGGGTCGCCCTCCAGCCGGGTGTGGATGTAGACGGGGACCAGTGCGGTTTGCCAGTCGTGGCAATGCAGCACTTGCGGACGGAAGACGTGCCGCACCAGGCCCAGGGCAGCCTGAGAGAGCACCGCGAAGCGCAGGTGGTTGTCGGGGTAGTCCGAGGCCTCGCCGTAGATGCCTTCCCGGTCGTACAGGGACGGGCAGTCGATGAAGTAGTACGGCACCTGGCGCTCGTGGGCCAGCCACACGCTGACGTCGTAGGAGGTGCCCGGAGCCAGCCAGAGGCGCAGGCGGTCCCACACGCTGCGGGCACCCTCCAGCCGGACGCATCGGTAGCGCGGGATGACCACAGCCACCTCCTCGCCTCGCGCGCGCAGAGTGGCCGAGAGAGCGCCGACCGCGTCGGACAGCCCGCCGCTCTTGGCGAACGGGGCGGCCTCGGAAGCCACCATCAGAACCTTGGACATGTATGCCCCTATCTTAGCTGGACGCTGTCACCTGCGCTGCGCGATATCATCTTATTCTCCCGAGGAGGCCCGACATGCTGTTTGAAGTTGCCACGAAGAAAACCCTGGCCCAGATCGAACAGGGCATCCAGGAGGCCGCCGCCCGGCACGGTTTCGGAGTCATCGCCGTGCACAACCTGAAGGAGACGATGAAGAAGAAAGGCGTGGATTTCGCCGGCGAGTGCCTGATCTTCGAAGTGTGCAACCCGCACCAGGCCCAGAAGGTGCTGGAGGCCAACGGGGCCATCTCCACGGTGCTGCCCTGCCGCATCTCGGTCTACCGCGCGGGCGACTCCTTCAGACTGGCCACCCTTCTGCCCACCGCCCTGCTGAAAATGTTCGGCAACCCGCAACTGGAGCCGGTGGCGCGCGAGGTGGAAGACGTCATCGTGGCCATGATGAAAGAGGCGGGGTGAGGACGGCCATCACAGCTTTCGCCGAGCGCGGCGGACCGCATCGTAAATAGTGCCTGCGTTGCCGCTACTTCTTCCCGATGCGGAGGAATTGCCACCGGGGGGCACAAGGTGTATATTCAACTTGACCGGGAGTCCAAAAGCCTGCTGTCTCCACCGTAACGCATGAAAGCGGCTCTCAGTGCGGCGTTGGCTGGCTGGTGTCTCTGCTGGACGCCCGTGTTGCGGGCGCAGGCGCCGGTGAGTTGTGAACCGCATACCTTGTGGCCGGCTCGAAGCCCTGTGCCGATCCGTACCGCTCTCACCGCGGGCTGTCCTCTCGGGATCTGGGTGCCCGACAGCAAGGACGCCCAACATTGGGTGGACGCCTATCGGGTGGTTCTTCGGGACCGAGGAACCTTGAGGGTACGCGCTTCCACGAAAGCCTTTGACGCCTACCTGCGGATCTACCGGGCTGACTCCGCCTGGAAGGTTGCCGACAGGGAGCCGGTCGCTGAGAACAACGACACGGACGAGAAAGACGAGCACGGGGAGTCGGAGCTGGATGCCGCCATCCGCAGGCTGGTGGACAAAGGCAGGTACCTGGTTTTTGTGAGCGGCTGGGGCGCTCCCGGGCCCTACACCCTCACGGCCACCTTCGACGGAGATCAGACCTGCCACAAGACGAGGCTGGAGCTGAATCACTCGAGAGAGGTGACGTTTTCGGACACGGACTGTACCGTGAGTGAGATCCTCCGCCGCGGATCGAACACCAACTACGGGCAGCAGTTCCTGGTGGAGACCCGGCAGCGGGGTTCGCTCGAGATTCAGGCGGGTTCTGCCCGCTGGAAGCTGTACGATGCCGGCTACCAGGAGGTGTCCCCGGGCCGGTGTTTTGAGCCCGGCACGTACCTGATTCTCGCAGAGTCTCCGAAAGTCGCCCGTCATGAGCTGAGCGCTCGTTTCACGGAGCCGAACTGCCGGGTCGAGGAGGTCGGGGCAGACGCCAAGACGGAAGGCGCGCTAGGGCCGGACTGCCGGGTTTGCGACGTAGAGGGCGGCGAGGACGGCTCGTACCTGAAGCAATACCGCGTGTACACGCGGCGCACGGGCGCACTGACCATCAGGACTGACCGCGGGGACATCGAACTGATTCCGGTGAACTGCGACCTGGAGAGGCTGGCGGGCGGCTGGCACGAGTTTCGGCTGAGATCGCCTCAGGCCGGAAGCTACACGCTGACGACCCGGTTCCAGGCCTCCTGTCCGGCCACGCCGCTCAAGCCGGACACGGAGGCCCCCCGCACGCTGGCGACCAGCGATTGCCAGGCGAGGGATGTCTGGCCCGGGGGCGCGGAGGACTATCTGCACCGCTACGACGTGGCGGTGGAGCGCCGGGGCATTTTGCACATCACTGTGACGTCGTCGGCTTTCGAGCCATACGTCTTCTTCCACGGCAAGCCACTGCCGCCTGACAGCAAGCTGATGGTTGAACCAGGTGTCCATCCGCTGGAGGCCGCGGCGCGGGGCGGCCGCGTCGGCGCGTATACGCTGGGGCTGCTTTTCGCCTGCCCGGAAGCGAAGCTGGACCTGTACGTACCTGCCAGCGGTGAGTTCGCCCCCGGGGATTGCCGTGTCAGGGACTTTGTGCCGGCCCTGGCTGATCAGTCTTACGCCCACCAGTATCGCGTGACGGCGGGCCGTCATCCCCTCAGACTGGACTCCAACGCGGGCCTGATGATCCTCAACTCCGACAGGGTGCGGGTTGATGGGATCACCGCGTCCGGCGCCTACTATGTGCTCGCGACAGCCCGCGAACCGGGGCGCTACACCGTTACGGCGACGCCGGAATGCGCAGAAGAGAGTCTGAAGCCCGGCCAGCCGGTGTCGGAAGAACTCTCGGATTCCGACTGCCGGGAGGAAGGCGGCTCGTATCGACGGATCTACGGCCTAACCTTGACGGAGCCACACACGGCGACTATCAGCCTCGGGTCTGGCTCGTTTGCTCCCCGCCTGACGTTGTCCGGCCCGCAAGGGAGGATGGCCGAGGATGCCGGAAATCCGGGCACGCGCGAGGCGCGCATCGCGCGGATTCTGGAGGCTGGCCGATTCAGCGTCTCGGTCGGTTCGGCCGGAATCGGAACTGGACAGTACACGCTGGCCACGCACCTGTGCCCTCTCCGCGAACTGACACTCGAGGCGGAGCACAAGGGCAGGCTGGCCACTTCGGACTGCCGCACCGGGCCACGCGGGGCCTTGATGCAGCAGTACCGGCTGACGCTCGAGCAGCCCGGCACCCTGGTGGTCAGTCTCCACTCCGATCACTTCGATCCCCGGGTGATGCTGGCGGACTCGCAACTGCGCAGTCTCGAGGAGCACGACACCTGGATCGCCCCGCGCACGACGGGCTTCACGAAGCCACTGGGTTCCGGGCAGTACGTGATCTCGGTGACGACGCGCGGTCTGAGTCTCGGCGAGTACACGCTACGGGCCCGACTGAAATGATGCGGCGCCGCTTCCTACCGCTTAGCCTTTCCTGCCTGCTGGCCGCGCAGGGCCAGACGGGCGGTGGAGCGACACAAGCCCAGCCCCAGCCGAGACTGGCCGTCAGCCCCCTGACGGGGCTGGAGCCCAAGCTGTCGATCGGTCGGCTGGCGAGCGAACCGCGCGTCCGGGTCGTGGACGAGCAGGACGCGCCGGTCCGGGGGGCGACGGTGAGCTTCGAGGTTCTTCCCCAGGGCGGGGCCGGGGCGTTCTTCGCCAAGGGCGCGACGGTGTTCAGCACACAGAGCGATGACGCCGGCGAAGCCGCCGCGACGGGCTTGCGCCCCAACAATAGGCCGGGGAAATTCAGGATCCGGATCACCGCCTCAGCCCCCAAGGCAGCCGCCGGCACGACCACCATCGAACCGGAGAACATCCTGGAGATCCGCCGCCTGACGCTGGAGGCGACCGGCGGCGTGAGCTACCTCTGCGACGCGCCGGCCGGGGCACCGAAGATTACCCCGCCGCGTGTCGTCGTGAGCGACGAGCGCGGTCAGGCAGTGGTGGGCGCCGCGGTGGCTTTCACCTTGCCGGAGCGCGGTCCGAGCGGCATATTCACGGGAGGCCGGCGAACGCTGGAGACGCAGACCAACGAGCAGGGCCACGCCGTTGCCGCGGGGTTCCGACCTAACAAGACCAACGGGCGATTTGGCGTGAAGGTGAGAGCTTGCCTGATGGCAGGGTTTTGCGAAGGCGCGGAGATCGGACAGAGCAATGTCAAGAAGGGCTGCTTTCCCGTGGTGCCGGTGACGATCCTGGTTCTGACGGGCGGCGGACTCGGTGGAGCGTGCGCGGCCAGGCTGATCTGTCCGAAGCCCCCTCCGCCCCCGCCGCCGCCGGTCGGGATCACACCGGGCGCGCCGGTTTTCGGACGCCCCAGGTGACAGGACGGCAAAAGGAAATGGACATGCGCTGGCAACGCCGGTTGAGTTCAGCGGTCGCCATGCGTGGCCGGGTGCCGGGGCGCCAACCCCAGCCACTGGTCCTGCTGGCGTTGCTGTTCATCTCCGCAGTGGCCGCCACGGCGCAAGACCTTGCCGTCATCACGGAGCAGCTCCCGGTCGGCATGGTCGGCCGAGACTATTCGGCGTTGCTGACTGCCAGCGGGGGGATGCCCCCGTATGAGTGGTGGAGCAGCGGTCCGCTGCCGGACGGCCTGGCGCTGAATTCCGCGACGGGCGATATACGGGGAACCGCCACTAAGGCCGGGGTCTTCGTGTTTGCGGCCTGGGTTCGCGACATACGTGGCGAGGTGGCCTCCAAAGAACTTCGCATCACCATCGCAGCGTCGCTCACGATCACGACCGCTTCCCCACTGCCGCGCGCGACCGTGGGGCGATACTACGAAGTCGCGCTGGCAGCGACGGGGGGAGCCCCGCCCTACCAGTGGTTCATCATGTCCTACCCGGGTCCCCCCGGACTGAAGCTCGACCGGAATACGGGCTCGCTTTCGGGGACGCCGACCTCTGCCGGCTCATTGACTATGACGGTGCAGGTGGAAGACACCAACCGGGTGATCACTACCAAGCTGCTGGCACTCGTCATTGAGGCCAGCCCGTTGACCATCACCACTGCGACGGGCCTGCCGTCCGGGACGGTCGGCGAGGCTTACTCGACCACCCTGGCCGCCACCGGCGGGGTTTCACCCTACACGTGGTCCGTCCAGAGCGGCTCTCTCCCGGGGGGACTCACTCTGGCTGCAACCACGGGCATCATCGCCGGCACTGCCGGCACTGCCGGAACATTCAGTTTCACGGTCTTGGTCCGTGACCGTGACGGGAGCCAGGCTACCAAGTCGTTCACCCTGACCATCTCCGCCGCTGTTGCCATCACCACGGCTTGCCCGCTTCCGAGTGGCGTGGTCAACACGGCCTACTCCGCTACGCTGGCTGTCTCCGGCGGCACGCCTGGTTACACGTGGGCGATCGCCTCGGGCGCTTTGCCGGCCGGGCTGGCGCTCGGTTCATCCAGCGGTGTGATCAGCGGTACTCCGACTCGCGGCGGGCGGGCGAGTTTCACCATCCGGGTGCGAGACAGCCGGAGCCGGGAGGCGACCAAGGCGTGCTCGATCATGATTGCGCTGGTGATCACGACGGCCTCCCCGCTCCCGGAGGGTTTTCTTCAAGTCCCGTACCGCCAAACGCTGAGTGTGGCCGGAGGAACCGGCAGCTACAACTGGACCGTCAGCCAGGGCACGGCACCCCCGGGCTTGCAGCTCGGTTCGGGGGACGGGGTGATTAGCGGGACGCCAACCGCGGTCGGCTCCTACACGTTTTCCGTGCGGGTGACCGACCTGAGCACTGAAGCCACCGGGGACAAGGCGCTCACCTGCACGATCAGTGTGCGCGCCCTTCCGGCTGTCAGCATCGGCGGGCTGCCCGATCCGATCACTCCGTTGCAGCAGCCGCGGATCACGCTCACCCTGGCCTCCGGCTATCCTGCGGAACTCTCCGGCCAACTGGCCCTGACGTTCCGCTCGGAGTCTACGGTGCCAGCTACGGATGACCCGATGATTCAGTTCCAGTCCGGCGGGAGGACCGTCGCGTTCACGATCCCGGCCAATAGTACCCGGGCAGTGTTGGGGACGAGCTCCGACATTGGCTTGCAGACCGGGACGGCAGCCGGCACCGTTTCCATCACCGCCAGTTTCCGGCTCGGGGCGAGGGAGGTAACGCCCGCTCCAGCTCCCAGCCGTTCGGGGAGGATCAACCTCGCGGCGCCGTACGTTCAGACAGTGGTGCTGGGGCGGACTGCCAGCGGCGTGACCGTCGCCGTTACGGGCTACTCCACTACACGCCAGGTGCTGGAGGCGACCTTTGTGTTCACTCCGGAGGCGGGAGTGCAGTTGCAGAGCTCGACCTTCACCGTGAACACGGCAACGGCTTCCAACACCTGGTTTCTCAGCGCCGAATCCTCCCAGGTGTACGGGGGCCAATTCACCTACGATCAGCCGTTCACTGTGGACAAGCCTGGCGCCCTGCAATCGGTCTCCGTGACGTTGCGAAACTCGGTCGGCACTTCCCAGTCCAAGAGTGCGGCGTTTTGATGGCGGTCAACGTGGGTAGTCCCCCCATGAAGCTGCCCGCCGGCAAATTGCCGCCTGAGATGCTGCGCACGCTGCTCGCGTCGCTCGCGGCGCGGGATCCCGCGGTGATCGTGGGCGCGGAGTACGGCGAGGACGCCGCGGTGATCCACCTCGGCGGCCCGGAGGTGCTGGTGGCCAAGCCCGCCCCGATC
>CAZIRH010000065.1:0-15202 GCA_964541065.1 uncultured Solibacteraceae bacterium | reverse complement strand
CGGGCCAGCGCCCCTACCCAGGCTCGCCTGGCGGGATCCCATTCCCGTGGCCGCGCCGGGGCAAGCAGAGCGGCCCCGACACCAAGGGGCCTGCGGAGCGATTGAGCACTTTCAGCGGCACGCTGCGCAAGCTCGACGAAAAATCCCTGGTGGTTGAGGCGGGCGACGGCAGGGTCTTCGATTGTCGGCGCTCCGACAAGACCAAGTTCTACAAGAACTCGCAGGAAATCGCCGCCTCGGATCTGGCGTCCGGCGATCGTGTCTCGGTCGAAGCCCGGCAGGATCAGCAGGGGTATCTCTACGCCGTCAATGTGTATCTCGACAAGTCCGCCGCAACGGCAACGGTCGAAACCTCAACGCCCGCGCCCGCACGGGATCCCGAGGATCCTGGCCCGCCCACCTTGCGCCGCGGCATCCCGCCCCAGCGCCCATCCTCCAGCGCCCAGGAGGAGCCTCCCGCAGCAGCCGCTCCCATCCGGCCGCCGGATCCGTTCATCGAGAAGGCGCGGGCGGCGGCCGAATCTTTCTCCGAGAAGCTCCCCAACTACGTCTGCCAGGAGTTCATGGCGCGCTTCGCCAGCAGCACGCATCCGGCAGACTGGCGGGCGCTGGACGTGGTTTCCTCTGACCTGGTTTATGAGGACGGCCGTGAGAGCTACCGCAACCTGGCCATCAACGGCAAACCGATCAAGAAGGCCATGGAGCAATTGGATGGAGCGTGGTCCACGGGAGAGTTTGGCACGATGCTGCGGGATGTGCTCTCCCCGGCCACCGCCGCGGATTTCCGTTTCTCCAGGGAATCCAGCGTGGCCGGCGTCCGGGCGCGGGTTTACAGCTTCCAAGTGGAAAGGCTGAACTCGCACTGGCACGTGCAGATCGCTTCGCAGTCCATCAACCCGGCCTACAAAGGCTCGATCTGGATTGACCCCAAGAACGCGCGCGTGCTCCGCATTGAAATGCAGGCGCGTGCGCTGCCCTCGGAGTTCCCGGCGGACACGGTCGAATCGGCGGTGGATTACGAGTACATCCGGATCGGAGCCGGCGAATTCCTGCTGCCGGTGCATGCCGAGGGCTTGAGCTGCCAGCGCGGCACCAGCAATTGCAGCCGCAACACCATCGACTTCCGCAACTACCACAGGTACGAGGCCGATTCCAGCATCACCTTCGAGAACCCCGCTCAGAAGAAGCCCTAGCCGCACTCCAGCCCAGCGGTAACCTCGCTACTGCTCACCGCTCCCGGGCTTCGAGGCCTTTTGAAGGTACACGTTGACGGCTGACATGGACTCATCGATTTCCTGCCTGACCTCCACCAGGAGATGATCTCCGGTGTTCAGGTCGGCGGCCTTGATTTTCTTCGACTCTCTGTAGAATTTGGTCTTTCCCGAGCAGCGGAGTTCGAGCGTTTGGTCGTTGTCGATCTGGAGTTCGAGGACCTTCCCAGTCAGCCTGCGGAGAGTGCCAGTGAAGCTGGCCAGAGGCGCTGAAGACTGCTTGGGCGGGCTGGTCCTTGCCCCACCTCCGCGGCCCGGCCTCGAAGAACCACTGCCGCCGGGCACAGGGGAACGCCCCATTTGCGAGAGGAGCGGAAGTGCAGCGAGAAGCAGAACGAGTAGCGGACTCGTTCGGTGCCCGGTCATAGACCTATACTACCCCTTGCCGAATCAAACACCGGCTCGTGGATACCCCGGGCCCGTTCATTAGGAATTGCAGAGCAAAGCCACTTCGGGACCGGGGACTCCAAGCCGTCAATAACCGCCTGCCGCGGCCGCTCCCCGCCCAGAGGGCACCCGGTCGCGGCTCGGTAAGTTATTCAAAACACACTGGTTGCTTCCGAGCCGCGAGCATCAACGAGTGGTCAAGCCCTCGCTCAGAGCGGCAGGATTTCCTCGCGGACCGGGTCGAAGCGCAGGCGCCGCTTCTGAACGTAGGCGATGTTGCCCAGGTGCGAGGCCTGGGCCGAGCGGTGGCCGATCAGCACGTCGCCTCTGGGGAGCCGGCGCGTCTCGACGCACTCCAGGAAGTTGTTGACGTGGTTCAGGGTCATCTGGTCCACCTTGCCCTCCCCCTGGTCGGCCTGGACGACGACCGGCTGGACGCCCCTGCCCGGGGGGTAGAACTCGAAGCGGCTGCGATCAATCCACAGGCGGCCATTGGTGCCGGAGAACTCGATGGCCTCGCCGCGAATGCCAGGCACGAGGGTGGCGTCGAAGGTAGCTGTGAATTCGGTGGGGTACTCGAGCAGCACGCTGATGGTGTCGGGGGCGGTGCGGCCGTCCTTGTAGTGGTAAACGCCCCCAGCGGCCACCGCCGAGATGGGGATCTCCTGCGCCATGAACATGTGCACCACGTCGATCCAGTGGGTGAACAGGTCGGTGATCTGGCCACCGCCGAAATCCAGGTAGGCGCGCCAGTTGAAGTACTGCTGGGGATCGTAGTCGCGCCACTTCACAGGGCCCAGGAAGCGCGCCCAGTCCAGGTTTGAGGGCCGCGTCCGGAGCGAAGTGGGGGCGCGGCGCAGGTGGTAGCCGTTGCCGTGCCACCAGGTGCGCGCCAGGGTGACCTTGCCGATCTTGCCCGTGTCGAAGTACTCGGCCTTGGCCTGGAGGTAGTGCTTGCCGGAGCGCTGCTGCATGCCCACCTGGCAGATGCGCTCGTGGATGCGGGCCGCCTTGACGATCTCGGGGCCCTCCTCGATCCTGAGCGTCAGGGGCTTCTCGACGTAGACATCCTTGCCGGCTTCGAGGGCGTCGATGGCCTGCCGGGCGTGCCAGTGGTCCGGCGTGGCGATCAGGGCGACGTCGATCTCCTTCACTTCCAGCAGCTTGCGGTACTCGGTGAAGGCTTGGGCGCGGGGCGCCTTCTGCTGCGCCCGGTCGATTTGGGCACCGTAGATGTCCGCGACCGCCACCACCTCCACGGCCGGGTTCCTCTGGAACAGGCTCATGTCGTGAAGGCCGCGCTCCCCGCAGCCGATCAGGCCGAGGCTGACTCTCCGGTTGGCGCCCAGGACGCGAGAATAAGAGGCGGCGGAGACGCTGACGGCGCCCTGGGTGGCGCCGCGCAGGAAATCACGACGAGTGCTGGACATGTGCGAATTATAGCGCGCCGGCGCACTTATTATAAGAATGAGACCGCAGCGAAAACTCGCGCTTGCGGTGGCGGTCCTGGCGGCGCTCCAGGCTGCTCTGTGGGCTCAGCGCGCCACCCCGGCCGCGCCGCAGGCGAAACCGCCTGGGCCACAGCTCACCGACCCCCAACTGGAGAAGGCCATCCTGGAGCGGTTTGCCCGCTCCAAGATCGCGCGCAACCATTTCCAGGTGCGCGTGCAGGGCGGCGTGGCCACGTTGACCGGGTTCACGGACGTGCTCCAGCACAAGGGCGTGGCCACGCGGCTGGCCAAGACTGCCGGGGCGCGACAGGTGGTCAATCGCATCGAGGTCAGCGAAGCCGCGAGGCAGAAGGCCGCGGCCAACCTGGCCACGGGCCGCCGCCGCGCCCAGATCAAGCGCAGCGAAACCACGCCGCGCTCCGAGCCCCGGGAGCCGTGAAGTCGGCAGACGAGACCGCTGGCACCACGGGCGCGGTTGAGGTCCGGCCCCACGTGCTACACTCGTAGCTTGTCCCAGGCAGGATCGGCCTGATGAAAGCCTCCTTGTGTATCGCTTTTCTGTTCGCCCTGAACTTATGGGCGCAGCAGCCCGGCACGCCGTCGGTGACCATGGAAGTGGAGTTGCCGCCGGACGCGGTCGTGGCCACCGTCGGCGGCAAGCCGGTGACCTACGGGGAATTGCAGGTGTTGCTGCGCGCACTGGCGCCGCAAATGGCGCAGCAGGCCCTGGCCGACCGCAAGAAGCTCGTCGAGCAATACGGGTTGCTCCGGCGGCTGGTCGAGCTGGCCCTCGAGCAGAAGCTGGATCAGCGGAGCCCGTACATGGAAGGCATCGCCTACAACCGGATGCAGCTCCTCTACCAGGCGGTGATCAAAGAGAAGTTTGCCCAGATCACGATCGCGCCCGAGGAGGCGCAGAAGTTCTACGAGGCGAACAAGGACCGCTACGCCCAGGCCCGCGTGAAGGTGATCTACATTTCCTTCACGAACAGCCCGCCGCCGCAGACCGACCCCGCGGCCAAGAAGCCGCTCACGGAGGCCGAAGCCAAGGCCAAGGCCGACGATGTGCGTGCGCGCCTCAGCAGCGGCGCGGATTTCGTGGCGCTGGTCAAGGAGCATTCCGAAGACCCCACTTCGGCGGCCAAGGACGGCGATTTCGGAACCATCCGCCGCTCGGACAAGATCCCGGAGGAGATCCAGCAGGTCATTTTCTCGCTGAAGGCCGGCCAGGTGAGCGCGCCGGTGCGCCAGCCCAACGGCCTCTACCTGTTCCGCGTGGAAGAGGTAAGCACCCAGACGCTGGACGAGGTGAAGAAGTCCATCCAGGATGAGCTCCGCAACAGCCGCTTCGTGGCGTGGATGGAGGAACTGAAGAAGGGCCTCCAGGTCAAGGAAGAGATCCCGCAGTTCTTCTCACCCAAGACCTTTGCCTTGCCGACGCCGTCGCCGCCCAAATGAAGCCGGAAGGCCGGCCGATCCGGGTCCGCTTCGCGCCACGCTTGACCGCCCGGCGCGGCCGGTTGCTCGTGGAGAGGGAGGCCGGCACGCCCGTGCACGCGGGCACGTTCCTCAGGCGACGGGAAATCGTGCTGGACTCGGAGCTGCTGGCGCAACCCCGCGAGCTGGCCCGCATCTTCGTCCACGAGCTGTTCCATTTCGTGTGGCTGCGGCTGGACCACGCCACCCGGCGCTCGTGGGAGGCGCTGCTGAGCGAGGAACTCCGCCGGCGCGCGCGCGGCGAGCTGGGCTGGTCCTCCGAGTGGCGGAAGCAGGGACTGTCTGCGACGGGCTGCGCGCGGCGCAGCCGCCGCTGGCGGGACTACGTGTGCGAGAGTTTTTGCGACACCGCGGCCTGGCTGGCCTTGGCGAGCCGCGCCCACGATGAGTTTACGCTCGCCCCGGGCTGGCGCGCTGTGCGGCGGCGCTGGTTCGGGCGCGCCCTGGGTGGGCGGGCTCTCTCGATATAATGATGGTATACGCATGTTCCCGTCCCCCACGCGGCGCCTCCTCTTGACCGGTCTGCTCGCTTTGCTCCCGCTGGGTTGCCGCCGGTCCACCGCGCGGCGCGCGGCGCCCAATTTCGAGCTGAGGGACGCCGATGGCCGCCTGGTGCGGCTCTCGGACTACCGCGGCAAGGTGGTGCTGCTGAATTTCTGGGCTACGTGGTGCGGCCCCTGCGCCATCGAGATCCCCTGGTTCGTCGAATTCGAGCGGCGGCACAAGGACCGGGGCTTCGCCGTGCTGGGCATCTCGATGGACGAGGACGGCTGGGAGGCGGTGCGGCCCTTCATGTCGCGCGTCGGCATGAACTACCGGGTGCTGATGGGCAGCGATGACGTGGCTCGGGCCTACGGCGGGGTGGACTCTCTGCCCACCTCCTTCCTGATCGACCGTGAGGGGCAGGTAGTCAGCGTGCACGTGGGGCTGGTGAGCAAAAGCCGGTACGAAAATGAACTGGCGGAATTGTTGTCTTCTATGGGCGTCGGCGGTAGCAGCACTGCTCCTGCCGGCAGGGCTGCGGGCGCAGGTTAGCGGAGTTCTGACGGCCGCGGCACCGGCGCGCACCGTGCTCAAGCGCGGTGCCACGGCCAGCGTCAAGCTCTCCTTGCAGCTCCGTCGCGGCTATCACGTCAACAGCCACGCCCCGAACGACGAGTTCCTGATTCCGCTCCGCTTGCGCTGGGACGATGCCAGCCCGCTGAAGGCCGCGGAAGTCGCTTACCCCAAGCCGGAGCTGCGCAACTACGGGTTCTCCGACCAGCCGGTGTCGGTGTTCACCGGGGACTTTTCTATCCTCACCCGGTTTGAGGTGGCGGCCGAGGCGCCCGCTGGCAGCGGCGTGCTGGCGGGCAAGTTGCGCTACCAAGCCTGCGACGAGAGTTCCTGCCTGCCGCCGAGGACCCTCGAGGTGCGGCTGGCGTACGAGATCCGGTAGGCCTTGAGACGACTGGTCATCCGCCCGGGCGCGATTGGGGATTGCATTCTGTCGCTGCCGGCCATCGAGTGGCTGCGGTGCGACCACCTGGAAGTCTGGCTGCCCACCCCGTGCGTGCCGCTGGTGCGCCTGGCAGAGCGAGTGCGCGCGATGGCCTCGACGGGACTGGACCTGCTGGGCATTCCCGACCGCGCGCCGCCTGGCGGGCTGCTCGAACACCTGGCGGGGTTCGACGAGATCGTCTCCTGGTACGGGACCGGCAACGCGGAGTTGCGGGCCGCGGTGGCGGGGCTGCCGTTCCGCTTTCTGTCCGCCTTGCCGGATGAGCAGGCAGGCATCCACGCCGCGGATCAATTTCTGGCGCAGGTGGGCGGGAGCGGCCCGGCTATCCCGCGCCTCGCGTGCCCGCGGTGGGAAGGCGGCTTCGCCGTGGTGCATCCATTCTCCGCGAGTGCAAAGAAGAACTGGCCGCTCGCGCGCTTCCGCGAGCTGGCGCGGAAGTTGGAGGCGCGGCTGCCGGTGCGCTGGTGCGCCGGGCCGGAGGACGCGCTCAAAGAAGCGGTGCGCTTCGACGATCTCTACGAGCTGGCCTGCTGGCTGGCCGGGGCGCGACTGTACGTGGGCAACGACTCCGGCATCACCCACCTGGCCGCGGCCGTGGGCACGCCCGTAGTGGCGCTGTTCGGCCCCAAGGCTCCGGCCGTGTGGGCGCCGCGGGGGCCCTGGGTGCGGGTGGTGGCGACCAAGCAGCCGAGTGAGCCAATCGAGAGCATCGCCCTGGAGGAGGTCGTGGAGGCCTCGCTCAGCGCAATCACAGCTCCTTGAGGCGGAGCTTGCGCCAGCGCACCTGGTAGGGCTTGAACTTGTCCTTGGGAATCTGGTGCACTTGCAGGCCGATGATGCCGCGCGGGGTCAGCGAGTCCCTGATGTCCGCGGCGGGCACGCCGTTGACCCAGGTCTTGATGGAGTCGCCCTGGCACTCGATGCGGTACTTGTTCCACTTGCCGTTCTTGAAGGCGGCGCGAGCTGCGGGCCGGTTGGTGAAGTCGTCGAGGAAGCGGGCGCGGCGTGCCTCATCGTAGACGTTGCCCGAGTTGGTGCTGGGGAGCGCCGCGATCTCGACCTGGTAGCCGTAGACACGGTCGGCGGGGATCTTGCGCTCGATGGTCTTGCCCTGGTCTTCGAGCTTGAAGACCATGGCCTCCTTGGCGAACTGGCTGCGCACCTGTACGCCGGAGTTGAGCTCGTTGTCCACCAGGACCTCGAACTCGAGGATGAAATCACCGTACTCCCTCTCGGTACAGAGGAACGTGTTGGGGCTGCCCAGAACGGCCGTGCCGACGATGACGCCGTGCTCGGCCTTGTAAGTGCCCGTTCCGCTGTGGACGGCCCAGCCCTTGAGGGTCTTGCCGTCGAACAGAGAAACCCACTTGCCTTTCTCGGCGCCGCACAAGGGGAGGGCGGCCGCGAGCGCAAACACGGTCAGACGATGCATGCAGTAGCCTCCTGAACCGGACGTTTCTATCTTACCGGCTCGAACCCGACGTCCACCAGGGCCGGCCCGGCAGGCTGGCGTACAATAGTGGCAGGTGCGGCGATGAGCACAAAGGAGCAGATCCACCGCCTGGTTGACGAACTGCCCGAGAGCGAGGTCCTCCCGGCGCGCCGTTTCCTGGAGTACCTGCGGAGCCTCAGGGATGATCCGCTGACCCGGCTCTTGGAGGACGCTCCTTTCGACGACGAGCCCGAATCCTCCGAGGAACTGGGGGCGGTCAGCGAGGCCCGGGGCGACCTGGCGCGGGGGGAGCTGGTCTCCGACGAGGACTTGTGGCGGCGTCTCGGCCATGAGCCGAAAGGTTGAGTGGACGCGCAGCGCGGCGGCTGACGTAGAGCGGCTGAACCGCACCATGCAGCAGCGCGTTCGGCAAGCGGTCTATCGCATGGTGGAGCTGGGCTACGGCGACGTAAAGCGTCTCCAGGGCCGGGCCGACGAGTGGCGTCTGCGGGTGGGCCAGTGGCGAGTCCGGTTCACCCGAGACCAGGCCAGTGGAGCAGTCCGCATCCTCCGCGTCCTGCCGCGCGGGGGTGCCTATCGCGACTGACCTTCGGCCCGCGGCGCAGGCGCCGGTTCACCTCTCTGCCGCAAACCCCACCTCGCTCAGGATCACGCCCAGGCGGCGGTGGTCGCCGGGGGCGGTGAAGGTCTGGTCCACGGCGATGACCACGGTGGCGCTCTCGCCGGTCGCGGTCAGGGGGTCAGAGACCAGCGTGTAGCTGCCGGGGGCGGTGTAGATCCGGTCGGCCACGGTCTTGCCATCCACTGCCAGCCAGACCCGGCGCGCGGGGGCCTGATCGGGGATGTAGAAGACGGCCTTCAGCCGAGCCGGGCCGGCGGGAACCTTGAGCAGCACCGTGGCGCGCTCGCTCATCCAGCGCCAGCGCCCGGATTCGAGTTGATGGATGCCGCTCAGGATCTGCTGCGCAGCCTCCGGCGCGCTCATGGGCAGGTACTCGAGTACGGGCTTGCGCTCCAGGATCAACTCGGCGCGCACCACGTCGAGCGGCCCGCGGCCCAGATCGAAGGGACGCAAGCCGAGCGCCGCCGTCGAGTAGGCCGACCGGGCGCCGAGCGCGGCAAGACGAAAAGGGAGAGACGCGCGGATCTCGCGCTCGGCGAGGGGCGTGCCGATGCCGCCGCCGGTGGTGAACTCGAGGGGCAGCGCCAGGCGGCTCGAAACCACCACGTCGCCGGGGCGCACGGCTTGGCCTCGCAGGAGCGGCAGCCCGCCCTGGCTTTCGAAGTAGTAGCGCAGGCCCCACTCGCCGTTGATCCACACGCGCCGCTCGGCAGTCTCCTTGGCCAGCGAGTGCGCGAACTGCCGGTAGCCGTCCCAGTGCTGGTAGTTCACCGCGGCGAGGCCCAGGCTGATCAACGCCTGGAGCGCGGCGCCAGCCCACAGCCAGCGCGCCCGTCCGGCGAGCGCCCGCGAGACCAGCAGCGCCACCGGCGCCGCTATCGGCAGCAGATAGCGCGCCGAGCCGGCGAAGAACACGATGATCGCGCCGGCGAAGAAGATCAGGCACCACGCCGCCAGGAAGAGATCCGTCCGGTCCTCCCGGGTCAGTACCGCGCGCACCCACCAGATCACCAGCAACGTTCCTACTGCAAACGAGCACCAGAACAGCGGGTGCGGGTCCAGGATTGCGCCCAGCACCGCGCCCGCCAGCATGACGGCACCCCTGCGCCGGCTCGCGCGCTGCGACAGCCAGAAAGCGGCCGCCGCCAAAGCGGGAAACACCAGCCAGCCGGTGTGCCCCAGGAGTGCGGCAGCGTTGGTCAGCTTCCGTCCGAAGGCCTGGAAGCCGTAAGCCTGGAAGTAGCCCGCCAGCACGGAGGCGGGAAGCGCCCCGGTCGAGATGCGCTCCCAGAGCTGCCAGGCGGCCAGGGCGGCCACGGGCACGACGGCCGCCGCCCAGCCCGGTCGCCAGCGGCGGGCCCGCAGCCACAAGTAGACGCACAGCACCGGCGTCAGCAGCACGGCTTGGTAAGCGGCCAGCGCGGCGAGCGCCAGGGCCACGGCGGCCCCTGCCAGCCACCGCCGCGACCTCTCCTCGACGGCTCTGACGAACAGCGCCACTGCCGCCATCCAGCAGGCCAGCAGCGGCAGGTCGGCCTCGAGCGAGGCGCCGTTCACCACGAAGGCGGGCGTAACCACAAACAGCAGGGTGGCGGCCAGCGGCTGGGGCGAAAAGCGCCGCGCCAGGGACCACATCGAGGCCGCCGCCACCAGCGAGAACACAATGTACGCAGCGTGGTAGGGCACCTCGTACACGTCCCCGGCGAGCGCCAGCAGCGCCGCCAGAAACCAGGTGTTCAACGGCGGGTGCGGATGGCCCCGCATGTCCACCACCTCGCCCAGGAACGGGTAGCGGGCGTGGTTGGGATGAAGCGGCGAGATTTGCGCGTGCTGCGCGCCGGCCAGGTAGTTGACGTCGTCCCCCTGGATGGCCTGGTTCAGGAACGGCAGGCGCACCAGCAGCACCGCCGCCAGAACCAGCAGGAGCTGCGGGCGCATGGGGGAACCATCAAGCCGGAGAGGGCCGCCACCGGAGCACGGGCTTGCGGGCCGCGGTCACTTCATCGACGCGCGCGGTGCGGGTGCTATGGGGCGCCTTCAGGACCAGCTCGGGGTTCTCTTCCGCCTCCTGGGCAATCGAGATCAGGGCGTCGATGAACAGGTCGAGCTCGCGCTTGCTTTCGCTCTCGGTGGGTTCGATCATCATGGCCCCGGGCACGATGAGCGGGAAGCTCACCGTGTAGGGATGAAAGCCGTAGTCGAGGAGGCGCTTGGCGATGTCCATGGTGTGCACGCCGTGCCGGGCCTGGCGGGCGTCGCTGAACACGCACTCGTGCATCGAGGGAGCCTGGTGCGGCAGCTCGTAGTGAGCCCGCAGCGCCTGGCGGACGTAGTTGGCGTTGAGCACGGCGTCGAGGGTGGCCTGGCGCAGCCCTGCCGCGCCGCAGGCCAGGATGTAGGCCAGCGCGCGCACCAGCACGCCGAAGTTCCCGTAAAAGGCCCGCACGCGGCCGATGGAGAGCGGACGGTCGTAGTCGAAAGCCCAGCGCCCGCCGTCGCGCTTGAGCCGCGGCACCGGCAGGAACGGCTCGAGCTGCTGCTTCACTGCCACCGGGCCGCTGCCCGGTCCGCCCCCGCCGTGCGGCGTGGAGAACGTCTTGTGCAGGTTCAGGTGCATCACGTCCGCGCCGGTGTCGCCCGGGCGCGTCATCCCCACCAGGGCGTTCATGTTGGCGCCGTCCAGATACAGCAGCGCGCCCCGCTCGTGCAGGAGCCCGGCGATGCGGCAGATGTTCTCTTCGAAGACCCCCAGGGTGTTGGGATTGGTGATCATCAGCGCGGCCACGTCCTGATCGACGATGCGCGCCAGGTTCTCGACGTCGATCATGCCGCGCCCGTTCGAGCGGATGGTCTGGACGGCGTAGCCGGCCATGGCGGCGGTGGCGGGGTTGGTGCCGTGGGCGGAGTCCGGGATGAGGATCCTCCGGCGCGGGTTGCCGCGCGCTTCCAGGCAGGCGCGGATGAGCAGGATGCCGGTCAGCTCGCCGTGCGCGCCGGCGGCCGGCTGGAGCGTCACCGCCTCCATACCGGTGATCTCCGCGAGCGCCGCCTCCAGCCGCGTCAGGATCTCGAGAGCGCCCTGAGCCAGCGCCTCCGGCTGGTAGGGGTGGACCATGGCCAGGCCTTCCAGGGCGGCCACGCGCTCATTGATCCGCGGGTTGTACTTCATGGTGCAGGAACCCAGCGGGTACATGCCGAGGTCGATCGCGTAGTTCCAGCTTGCCAGGCGCGAGAAGTGGCGCACAGCCTCGACTTCGCTGACCTCGGGGAAGCCCTCGATCTCGGGGCGGACGTTCCCGGCGCCCAGCACGGCGGCGGGATCGACCGCAGGCACGTCGAGGGCCGGCAACTGGTAGGCCTTCTTGCCCGGAGAGCTCAACTCGAACAGCAGCGGCTCGTTCTGGCTCGGGTGGGTGGAGACCTTGCGAATCCGGTCACTCACGGCCGAACTCCTCCGCGACGGCGTCCATGGCTTCCCGTCGGCTCATCTCCGTGGCGCAGAGCAGCATCGAGTCGGCGAGCTCCGGATAGAAGCGGCCCAGCGGCAGGCCGCCGATGATCCGGCGCGCGAGTAGCGCCTGGTTGATCGCCTCCGGCGCGCGGCCGCGCACCCGGGCTACGAACTCGTTGAAGAAGGCCCCCCGGAAGCGGAGCGGCAGCCTGCCGGCCAGGTAGTGCGCCTTGGCCAGGTTCTGCCCGGCCAACTCCCGCAGCCCCTGTTTGCCGTAGACGGTCATGAAGACGGTGGCCATCAGGGCCACCAGGGCTTGGTTGGTGCAGATGTTGGAGGTGGCCTTCTCGCGGCGGATGTGCTGCTCGCGGGCGGCGAGGGTGAGGCAGTAGGCGCGGCGGCCGCGGGCGTCCTTGGTCTGGCCCGCCAGGCGCCCGGGCAGTTGCCGCATGTAGCGCTCCTTGGTGGCCAGCACGCCGGCGTAAGGCCCGCCGAAGCTGGGGGCGATGGCGAAGGACTGGAGTTCGCCGGCCACGATGTCGGCGTCTGCGGGCGGGGCCAGCAGGCCCAGCGCCACGGCTTCCGTGAAGACGTCAACCAGCAGCGCGCCCTTGCGGTGAGCGATCTCGGCCGCCGCCTTCACATCCTCGATCACACCGAAGAAGTTGGGCGACTGGATGAGAACGGCCGCCGTCCGGTCGCTGAGCCTGCGTTCGAGGTCTTCCAGGTCCAGCCGGCCGGTGTCCTCAGCGTAGCCGAATTCCTCGACCTCGAGGGTGCGGTTGCGCGCGTAGGTGGCGAGTACCGCCCGGTACTCGGGATGCAGGGTGCGCGCGGCCAGCACGCCGCGGCGACCAGTCAGGCGCGCGGCCATGAAGGCCGCCTCGGGCACCGCGGTCGAGCCGTCGTACATCGAGGCGTTGGCCGCATCCATGCCCGTCAACTGGCACAGCAGGGTCTGGAACTCGAAGATGGCCGTCAGCGTGCCCTGCGAGATCTCGGCCTGGTAGGGAGTGTAGGAGGTCAGGAACTCGCCCCGGGAAATCACCGTATCCACCAGCACCGGGCGGTAGTGATAGTAGGCCCCGGCGCCCAGGAAGCACGGGCGACCGGTGAGATTCTCCGCGGCGCGCGCCTGGAAATACTCGACCACCTCGTACTCGGACCGGCCTTCGCCCACGTCCAAAGGGCGCGTCAGGCGCACCTCTGGCGGTAAGTGCGCGAAGAGGTCCTCCCCGGAACTTACCCCACAGGCCTCCAGCATCTGGCGGCGCTCGGAGTCCGAGGTGGGCAGATACCGCAAGCTAGGTTTCCTCCGCTAAGTAGGCCTGGTAGTCGGCGACGGTCATCAGTTGCCCGACCTCCTGGGGCGCGCTCATGCGGATGCGGGCCAGCCAGCCGGCGCCGTGCGGGTCCTGGTTCAGGATCTCCGGGGCCTCGGCCAGGGCTTCGTTGACCTCGACGATTTCGCCGGAAACGGGCGAGTAGATGTCGGAAACGGCCTTGACCGACTGCACCTCGCCGATGCGCTGGCCCATCTGCGCCAGGGTCCCGGCTTTCACCACCTCCACATACACGATGTCGCCCAGTTCCTTCTGGGCGTGAAAGGTGATGCCGACCGTGCCGAGCTCTCCCTCGACGTGGACCCACTCGTGCTCCTGGGTGTACCAGTAATTGGCAGGATAAGTGCTCATTTCGGCCTCTTATAGAAAGGCGTTGGGACTGTTACGGCCTCAAGGAGCTGCCCGCGAATCAGGATCTGAATGGCCCTCCCAATCTCCGCCTGTTCCACGGGCAGGTAGCAGAGGCCGATGTTCTTCTTCAAGGTGGGCGAAGGCCCGCCGCTGGTGACCCAGCCCGCGGGCGAGCCATCCAGGAAGACCTCGTAGCCGTCGCGAGCGATACCCCGGGTGCGCATCTCGAAGCCGATCAGCTTGCGGCGCACGCCGCGCTCGCGCTGCCGGAGGAGCGCCTCGCGGCCGAGGAAATCGCCTTTGTCCAGCTTGACGATCCAGGCCAGGTCGGCCTCCCAGGGAGTGATGGAGGAGTGAATCTCGTGGCCGTAGAGCGCCATCTTGGCTTCCAGGCGCAGCGTGTTGCGCGCGCCCAGCCCGCAGGGCCGGAGGCCGTGCGGGCGACCCGCCTCCATCACCTGGTTCCAGAGGCGCGGGGCGTCGGCCGGCGCGACGTAGAGCTCGAATCCGTCCTCGCCGGTGTAACCGGTGCGCGCGATGCGCGCGGGCGTGCCGGCCACCGCGCCATCCAAGAAATGGTAGTAGGGGATGGCGCCTAAGTCGTCGGGCGTGAGCGGCTGAAGCGTGGCCAGCGCGCGCGGCCCCTGGATGGCCAGTTGCGCGTAGCGCTCGCTGGCGTACTCGACGGCCGCGTTGAAGCGGTTGAGCGCCCGGATGTGCCGGTAGTCCTTCTCCTGGTTGGCGGCGTTGACGCACAGGAAGTAGTGGTCGTCGGCCACCTTGTGCACCAGGATGTCGTCTACGAAACCCCCGTGCCCATAGAGCAGCCCCGAGTACTGCGCCTGGCCCGGCTTCAGCCGGGCCACCGCGTTGGTGGTGGCGAAATCGGCCAGCGCGAAAGCCTCCCGCCCGCGGAGCTCGATTTCGCCCATGTGGCTGACGTCGAACAGGCCCACGGCGGTCCGCACGGCGTGGTGTTCGTCGAGGATGCCGGTGTACTGCACCGGCATCTCCCAGCCCCCGAAATCCACCAGCCTGGCGCCCAGCGCCCGGTGAACGGAGTTGAGCGGAGTGCACTTCAAACCCGCGGGTGCCCTCATCAAGACTGCCACTCTAACAGGCCCTCTCCGGGCCTGTCAAATTCGGGCCCGCGCACGGTTTCAGTGCCGCGGCGCGCCGATCTGCTATGCTGTAGGGAAGCTGATTTGTAACTGAGATTCCGGACAGGAGAACCATTAAATGCGTGGAAGCGACAAGGTGATTGCGCTGCTCAACGGTGGGCTGAAGGCCGAGCTGACGGCCATCAGCCAGTACTTCGTGCACGCGGAGATGATCGAGAACTGGGGCTACGAGCGCATCTCGAAGAAGGTCAAGAAGAATGCCATCGACGAGATGAAGCACGCCGAGGCCCTCATCGAACGCATCCTCTTCCTGGAGGGGGCGCCGCAGATGTCCGAGCTGCTGCCGCTGAAGATCGGCCAGACGGTGAAGGTGCAGTTCGAGAACGACCTGGCCGCGGAGCAGGAGGCGGTCGGGATGTACAATGCGTCGGCGAACGCCTGCGCGGCGGCCGGGGACAACGGCTCCAAGGAGCTGTTCGAGCAACTGCTGGCCGTCGAGGAAGGCCACGCCGACTGGCTGGAGACGCAACTGGGCCTGATCGGGCAGCTTGGCCTGGAGAACTACCTGGCACAGAAGCTCGCAGCGGAGTAGCAGGTTCCCGTGGACTGCCGACCGGGCCATGGCGCGGGCAAGCCCCCCGCGCTGGTGATTCCACTCCTGCTTCTCGCCCTGGCCGCTCCCGGGGCGGCCCAACGCCACCTGGCGGGGGCGGCGCAAACGCGCCTGGCTGTCGAGCGGCTGAACGTGCTGGGC
>CAZIRH010000064.1:0-15297 GCA_964541065.1 uncultured Solibacteraceae bacterium | reverse complement strand
CCCGGCAGTCCTGCACCGCGAAGGCGTAGCCCCGCCGCGCGTAGTAGCGGGCCTGGAGCTCGACCATTTCCTTCTTGTACGGGGTGCGCACCAGGATCACCGGGAACTTGCCTTCGGCCACAGGCAGGTAGATGTCGGTCGCCAGCTTGATGCGGTCCCGCATGGGCACGCCGACGCCGCGCTCGATTTTCACCTCGTATTTCGGCGCCGACACCCTGGGGTCGGTCTCCGGCGCCTGGCGCAGGATCTCGAAGCCCTCGCGCACGTAGGCCGCGTGCTGCGCCGGCACGTCGGCCAGGTAGAGCTTCCCTTCCCTGTCCACCCACACCGTGACGTCCACGCCCGGCAAGCCATAGACGTAGCGGAGGAACACCATGTCCTTGCCGCCGATGCTGCGCTCGACCTGGTCCTTGAACTCGAGCGAGGCCTCCATCGCCACGCCCGGGATGATCAGCAGCGGGAAACTTTGCTTGCCGCCCTTGGCCCGGTCGTAGAGCCGCACGGCGTGGCTCATGAGCGCCGGAGCGTAGTTACCGAAGAGGCGCGCGCCCGGCTTGATCTCCACCGTCTCGGTCTTCTCCTTGAAGGTCCACCGCAACTGGCTGCCCTCGCGCACGGTGACGACGGGACCTTGCGGCCCTTTGCCGTCGATCCGCACCCAGCGGCCGTCACTATCCACGGCGATGGTAGTGGTGATGTTGATGGTCTGGCCGGCCGTCGAGATGGTGGTCTCGTTCTGGAGAGCCCCGTCCGGCTGCCAGCGGAACTTGATCGTGCCCAGGCGCTCCTCGTTCCGGTACAGCAGGAAGACGCCCTCGTCCTTGAAGCCCGATATCGGAGCCGGCTGCGCCAGCAGGCACAACGCCGCCAGCAATCCGCAGATCAAGACACGAACGCACCGCGCCATCGGTTTCCTCCCAAGAGACTCCTACGCTTTCCCGCGCACAATGTTCCGTGGAATGGCAGGCGCCACCCACTCCACTGTACCCTGTTCTTTGATGCCCCTTCTCGACCCCGCCCCGCCGCGCAAATTCTGGTCGCACTTCCGCCCCACGCTGGCCTACTGGATGCAGACGGAAGTCCATGTCTACGGCTTCTCGATCGCCGCCAACGTGCTGCTGGCGTTCTTCCCCTTCCTGATCGTGATTTTCTCGGTGTGCCGCTTCACGCTGGGCTGGAGCGCCACGGTGGATGCCATCGAGCTGGTGCTCAACGACTACTTCCCCGGCGCCGCCGGCGACGCAGGGAGCTTCTTCGCATTCATCCGGCGCAACCTGCTGGCTACGGCGGGCTCGCGCCGCGCCATGGAGATCGTCTCCGTCTTCCTGCTGCTGTTCGCCGCCAACGGGATCTTCCAGCCACTGGAGGTGGCCTTCAACCGGGTGTGGGGCATCGCTCGCAACCGCAGCTACCTGCGCAACCAGCTCGTCAGCCTGGGCCTGATCTTCGCCTGCGGCACCTTGGCCCTGGCCTCGACGGTGCTGAGCGGCGTGACGGTGAAGCACTTGGGCGTAGCCTCCGTGGCGGCGCGCACCGCGGAGATGGCGCTGCTGAAGACAGCCGCCATCCCCCTGGGGATTCTGATGCTGTTCCTGGTCTACTGGCTGCTGCCCAACGCGCGCATCCCGGCCCGCCACGTGTTTCCGGCGGCGGTCGTGGTGGGGTTGGCCCTGGAGGTGCTGAAGTACGTCAACATGCTCACCTGGCCGCTGTGGCGCGCCAAGCTGCGGGCCGAGTACGGCCCGTTCACCTACTCGGTGACCATTCTCCTGTGGGGCTTCCTGGGCGCGATGATCGTGCTGGCCGGGGCGGAGTGGGCGGCGCGGTCTCACTCGCTCGCGGCCCCGGCTCCGGCAGACGAGAACGGTTTGCGCGGCGGCGGGCAAAGCCCATATACTTGAGGTTTACCGCGACCCCACCTGCGGAATTCTGAACATCTGAGGAATAGCTGCATGGCCCAATCAGCCGACCTGAGCCGGCGCGACCTTTTGCGAGGCGCCGGGACTGCCACCGCCGCCGCTGCCGCTGCCAAGGCGCATGGCGCGCGGGCGATTCATACCGCCAGAGCCGCCAGCACCCAGGTCCCCTATGGGATCGTGGGCACGGGCAGCCGCGGCCAGTACCTGCTTAATCACATGACCAAGATGGACGCCGGCCGCTGCCTGGCCGTGTGTGACATCTACGAGCCCAACCTCAAGAAGGGCGCGGCGGCCGCGGGCAGCAGTCCGGCGACCTACAAGGACTACCGGGAGCTGCTGGCACGCCAGGACATTGACGCCGTGCTGGTGGTCACTCCCCTCTACATGCACTTCCCCGTGGTGCGGGATGCCCTGCTGGCAGGCAAGCACGTCTTCTGTGAGAAGAGCCTGGTGTTCAAGCCGGAGGAGATCCACACCCTGCGCGCCCTGGCGCACGAGCGGCCCAGGCAGACCCTCCAGGTCGGGCTCCAGCGCCGCTACAGCCAGTTCTACCTGACCGCCAAGCAGATGATCGACAAGGGCATGCTGGGGAGGATCACCCACATCGCGGCTCAGTGGAACCGCAACCCCGGCTGGCGGATGAACCCCGATCCCAAGCTTCGCGAGCAGCTTTCCTGGCGTCTGTTCCGCAAGTATTCCGGCGGCCTCACCGCCGAGCTGGGCTCCCACCAGATCGACGTGGCGGACTGGATCTACGGCTCCAGCCCCGAGTTCGTGGTGGGCGTGGGCGGCCTCGAGCACATGAAGGACGGCCGCGACGTTTACGACAACATCCAGCTCATCTTCCGCTATCCCCAGGGCCAGAAGCTGACCTACCAATCCGTCAGCACGAACAAGCACCTGTCCTTGTTCAGCGGCGCGCGCACCGAGTTCGGCGAGCTGATCATGGGCACCGATGGCTCGATCGAGATCACCGTGGGCAGCGACAACGAGCCGGCCCTCGGCCTGTGGTACTACGAGCCCGGCCCCAAGGGCGCCGAGCCGGTACTGGCCAAGGAGAAGGCCGCCCTGGCCACGGCCACTCTCACCACCACCGCCGGCGGCCAAAGGGGTTACCCCATCCTGCTGACCCGGGACCAGCTCAGCGGCAGGGAATCCTTCCTGGACCGCGAGATGAAGTTCGCCCGGCGGTGGCTGTACTCGAAGGGCATCATGCTGCCGCAGGAGGACGCCAACCCGGTGGACACCCAGATGCTCGCCTTCTTTGAGAGCGTCCGCACCGGCAAGCAGCCCGTGGCCGGTGTGGAGGTGGGCTTGGCCGACTCGACCATGGTCATCCTGGCCAACCTGGCCATGGACGAAGGTCGCCGCGTCTACTTCAGCGAGATCGAGAAGATGGGCCGCGCCCCCGAGCCGCCCAAAGCCAGGCGCGCCTGAACTTCCGGCGCGCCGGTTTAGAACTCGAGAGCGCCTTTGTACTTCAGCTCCTTGAGCCGGAACTCCGCCCAGCGCAGCGGGCTCGAGACGCCCGGCACGTAGAGTTCGAAACGCAGGGTCCTGTCTTCGGGATTCACCTCTCTCGGGAAGACCAGCCGCAGAAAGGGATCCGAGGGTGTGGGCGGGAAGTGGCCCATCAGACGGTATTTCCGGCGGCCCACTTTCAGGACGCAGTCCTTTTCCATCCGGTGGACCTCCGCGTCGTCGGTGAGCGCGCTAGGAAACCTCACGGCCAGCACGATGACCCTGCCGGCGTTCTCGCGCAGGAACTCGCGGTACTCGTGGGCGGTGGGGTCTTCGATGGACCGAAGCCTCGCGTCGCGCCGTCGCAACTCCTCTTCGGCCTCGCGCGCGGGCCGGGCCGTGGCCAGGTAGACCACCATGCCGCCTTCCTCGCGCGGAGCAGCCGCCGTCTGGGCCCAGGACGAGTTGGTCAGCAGTTGCTTGACCTCCTCGTCGGTCCAGCCCGACGGAGCCTTGACCTCCCAGAACGCAGGCGCGGCCAGGGCCGCGAAGATCACCAGGGCCAGCATGGCAGGCTCGTTTCGATTATCCTATAGTGCCATGCGGGAAACTCCTGGTGGGACAGGCTTCAGCCTGTCGCCAGGTTCAGCCAGAGGTTCATAGTGCCATGCGGAAAACCATCTATCGGAACCGGCGTGCCTTCGAGTTGGAAAACGACTTGCTGCGCGTCACTGTGCTGGCCGAAGGCGGCCACATCGCCGCGATCACGCACAAGCTGAGCGGCGTGAACCCGCTGTGGACGCCGCCCTGGCCCTCGCTGGAACCCTCTCAGTATGATCCGGCCCGGCATCCCGAGTACGGCGCCGACGCCGAGAGCAAGCTGCTGGCAGGGATCATGGGCCACAACCTGTGCCTGGACATCTTCGGCGGGCCTTCGGAGGAGGAGGCGGCCGCGGGCCTCTGGGTGCACGGGGAGGCGTCCGTGGCGCCCTATGACATCCAGGGAGGCCGGCACGAGGTGGTGGCGCGGGCGCACTTCCCGGAGGCGCAGTTGCGTTTCGAGCGGCAGCTCGAACTAGCGCCCGGCGCCAGCGTGCTGCGCTTCACCGAGACCGTCGAGAACCTCACCGCCACCGACCGGCCCGTGGGCTGGACCGAGCACGTCACGCTGGGCCCGCCGTTCCTGGCCAAGGGCGCCACCCAGTTCCGCGCCTCGGCCACCCGCTCGAAGGTCATCGAGAGCGACTTCAGCCAGGGCAAAGGCTACATGCAGATCGGCGCCGAATTCGACTGGCCGCAGGTGCCCCACAAGGATTCCGGCACGGTGGACCTGAGGGTGTTCACCGACACGCCCATCTCCGGCGGCTTCACCACCCACTTGATGGACCCCCGCCGCGAGCAGGCCTTCTTCCTGGCCTTCACGCCCGCCGTGGGGCTGCTCGCCGGCTACGTTTGGCAGCGCCGCGATTTCCCCTGGCTGGGAATCTGGGAGGAGAACTACTGCCGGATCGCGCCGCCGTGGAACGGTCAGACGCTCACGCGCGGCATGGAGTTCGGCGCCTCGCCCATGCCGGAGACGCGCCGCCAAATGATCGAGCGCGGCAGCCTGTTCGGCGAGCGCGGCTTCCGCTGGATTCCCGCCCGCAGCCGCGTCCGCGTGGACTACTGCGCCTTCCTGCTCCCCGCCCCGGCCATCCCGGAGCAGGTCTGGTGGGACGGCGGCGTGGGGCTGGAGTTTACCTAGAGCGCCGCCAGGGTCTCCAGATCCACATTGCCGCCCGACAGCACCACGCCCACCGCGCGCACGCCCAGCGGCAGCTTGCGGTAGAGCACCGCCGCAGCGGCCGCGGCCCCGCTCGGCTCCACCAGGATCTTCAACCGCCCCAGCAGGAACTTCACCGTGGCGCGGATCTCCGCCTCGCTCACCAGCAGGATGCCCTCGGCAGCTCCTGAAGGATGGGGAAAGTAACCTCCCCCGGCCGGGTGGCGCGCAAACCGTCCGCCAGGGTCTTCGGGGGCGGGATCTCGACGCGGTGGCCGGCCCGAAAGGAGAGATACGTGTCGTTGGCATCCTCCGGCTCGGCGCCAAAGACGCGGATTCCCGGGTTCAGGCTCTTGGCGGCGACGGCGCACCCGGAGAGCAGGCCGCCGCCACCCACCGGGGCGATCAAGGCATCCAGTGCGGGCGCCTGCTCGAGGAGCTCCAGGGCGACTGTCCCTTGACCGGCGATGGTTCGCAAGTGATCGTACGGCGGCACCAGGGTGGCGCCGGTGCGCTGGGCGATCGCCGCGCCGATGGCCTCGCGGTTCTCGCGCAGGCGGTCGTAGGTGACGATGGCGGCCCCGTAGGCGCGCGTCGCTTCCACCTTCGAGCGCGGGGCATCGGTGGGCATCACCAGGGTGGCGGGAACCCCCACGTGGCCGGCGGCGATGGCCACGGCCTGCGCGTGGTTGCCAGAAGAGTACGCCACCACGCCCTTCGAGAGCTCCGCCTCTGCGATCTGGAAGATGAAGTTGGCAGCCCCGCGGATCTTGAACGAGCCGCCCCGTTGAAAATTCTCACACTTGAAGTGAGCCTCCAGGCCGGACTCGGCGTTGAAACTGCGGGAGGTCATCACCGGAGTGCGATGAGCGATGGGGCGGATGCGGGCGGCTGCCTCGCGAACGTCCTCGGGCCGGAGGGCTGGCGCCATACTTGCATTGTACCCGCAGGCCGGCGCCCGGGCCGGAATGCAACCGCCAGGTGAGAGGAATGGGCGGCTGGCCGCACTAATGTGTTGTCCCTTGTCCGACCACTCCCGTAACGCCGGGTTGGTGGGTCCCTCGGGCAGGGCTATCCTGCGTCGCATCGCCACACAGCCGCAAGCAGGAATCCGGGGCGGGCGTCGGCGGCTGGGCGCCGGTTCCCGCCCCGGTCACCCTCCCGAGCACCAGACCACCTCTTTCGGCCGCAGTGTAGAATCAAGAGGACGCCCGCGGGCGGTTAGCTCAGACGGTCAGAGCGCCTGCCTTACAAGCAGGAGGTCGGAGGTTCGAGCCCTCCACCGCCCACCAGCAAATGCGTCCGCAAGCAGCGGGACACGCGAGAATGGGGATATGACGAAACCGACCCGGCGAGAACTGATCCGGAACGTAGGAGCGGCACTGACGGTGCTGCCCGCGGCGCAGCCCAGCCAGGATGCCGCGCGCGCGGAACCGAGTGCGCTCAGGCTGTGGTATCGAAGCCCGGCCAAGGAGTGGACCGAGGCGCTTCCTGTGGGCAACGGGAACCTCGGGGCGATGGTGTTCGGCGGCGTCCAGCGCGAGCGCCTGCAACTGAACGAGCACAGCCTCTGGTCGGGTCATCGCAGCGAGGAGGACAATCCGCAATCGCTCGAGTACCTGCCGAAGGTCCGGCAGTTGCTGTTCGAGGGCCGGTATGCGGAGGCCAACAAGATGGCTGCTCAGTATCTGATGGCGCGCCCTCCCCGCCCCTCCGCTCCGACTCAGGGCGCCCCCGGCGCTTCTGCCCCGGCTCAACGGCCCACGCGCGCCAGCGCCTCCTATCAGACGCTGGGCGATCTTCTGCTGGAGTTCCACCACGGCGCCGCGGCGCCGGAGGACTACACCCGAGAGCTCAATCTGGACACGGGCATCGCGCGCGTCGAGTACCGCGCGGGCGGCGCGCGGTTCACCCGCGAGACGTTCGCGTCGCATCCGGACCAGGCGATCATCGTGCGCCTGGCCTGCGACAAACCGGGTGGGCTCGCCCTGGCGGCACGGCTCGAACGGGAGGCGGACGCGCAGGTGGAATACCTGGCTCCCAACCGCATCCGGATGCACGGAAAGGCCGACAACGGCGGCGTGGATTTCGAGTGCCAGGTGGTAGTACGGGCCGAGGGCGGGCGGACCTGCCGCGCGAGTTGCAGCCGTCCGGCCCGTACCAGACCATCGGCGGCACGTTTGAGAGCGGAATGATTATATCCGGTTGCGAGGTATAATATCTTTTTTCCAGTGCCTTGTACTCCTCCGGCGTAACCCGGGCGTGGTCGCCGACGGAAATCCTGGGGGGCTGAGGATCAGATAGGGCAGGTGCCCCTAGTCCCGTAGATCCCGTGGATCAGGTTATGGGGCGGGGGTGATGCGGCGTCAGGTTGCAGCATGACGCTTCTCCCCCGCCCTTTAGGTCTTCTCGCCGAAGGGCTTGAAAAAAGCCCACTCCGGGTGCGAAGAACCAATCGCGCTCCAGCTTAGAACTGGAAGCGAAGCTGGAGTTGAATGTTGCGCAACCCCCGGGCGCCGTTTGCCGCGCCGAAGCCGGCGTCTTTCGGCTTCAGCCGATTCGTGTTCAGGCTGCCGTCGGTATTGAACTGGTTGTTCGTCACCGTCATGCTCGTCGGGTTGTTGTACGTAGCCGATGTGCTCCGGCCGTTGATGTCCACGATGTTGAACGCGTTAAAGACGTCCGCCCGCAGCTCGAGCCGGTATCTCTCACCGCTGCTGACGCGAATCCTCCGCACGAACGACATGTCGACATTCCTCTGCAGACAGCCGCGCAGGTAGTTGCGGCCTGACTCCATACCCACGCTGCCGTAGCCCGGCCCACGTACCGCCGTGACATCGAACTGGGCGTACTGGTTGTCCGAACATCCGCTGCCGAGTTTGGCGGCGTCGAGAATGACCATCCGGCCGCCCCAGTCCGGCGACCCTGTGATGTTCACACTCGCGCCATTGCTCTGGTAGCTGTAACCGAGGGCGTAGGCCCCCCCCGACTGCACCGACGCCACAGCGGAAATCTGCCAGTCCCTGGTCAGCTCGCGGAGCACGGCGCCGTGGTTCGAGATGCCCGGGCTGTTCCAGATGCCGTTCGCCTTGAACAGATGCGGGACCACATCCAGCGTCTCCATCAGCTTCTCGTACGCCGCCTGATCGGAACGCAGCGAGATGGTCCCGTCGGGCGCGTGCTGGAACCGTTGACTCAGCCCCGTGTTGCCCTTGAGGGAGATCCCGTACGTCCAGTTTGCCCCGAAGGAGAACCCGCCCTGGAACCGCCGGTTCACGTTGAGCTGTATCGAGTGATACGTGTCCCAGAAGCGCGTCTGGTTCTCTTCGATGCCGGCGAAGCCTTGGAAAGGACGGAGCAGATTCGACGTGTAGGCCGTCGCCCCGGGAGTCGCGCTCGTGCCGAGCGTGGGGTCCTGGTACGCCGGCAGATAAGCCGTGCCGATGTCCACCGCGTTCAGGTTCTGACGCGTTCCGCCCTGGGTGCCCCCCATGCGGTTGATGCCGTGGTTACCCACATACGTCGCGTCCCCGACCATCCCCCACGGCAGCGACTTCTGGATGCCGGCTTGCCACTGCACCGACGATGGGATCTTTGCCTTGTACTGGAAGGTGACCAGCGTCGGCACCGGCCCCGGGCTCAGCCCCTGCCCGAGCGTCGCCAACAGCCCGTTGTAAAGGTTCTGCATTGTCGCGGTCGGCGGATTGCCCGGGGTTGAAAACGTGGTGTTGCCGTCCGGCCGGTCGTAGAACAGCCCGACTCCGCCGCGCAGCACCCAGTTCGAGTTCCCCGTCAGGTCGTAGGCGAACCCGACCCGCGGCCCCACCACCAGCTTCGGCCACTCGTAGTTGGTCTTCGCGATCCCGTCGCCCGCCTTTTTAATGCCATTTAGCAGATTGCCCGTGCCGGGAATCGGCGTCCCGATGGCCGCCTGCGTGTTCGCCGCGCCCGCCGCGGTCAGAATCGTCTTGGTGCGCGGATCCATCGCGTTGCGATCGTTGCCCGAGCACGCCGTCGCGCCGCTCTTGCACCCTGCGACGTACAGCACCGGCGCATCGCTCTTCTTCCACTGGTCGGGGAAGAAGTTCGACATCTGCTGGAACTTGTCGTACTGCGGCTGTTGATTCACGAACCGCAGCCCGTAGTCCAGCGTCAGGCGGTTCGACACCTTCCAGTTGTCCTGGAGGAAAAACTCGATCTGGTTGTAGATCAGGTTGCCTTCGATGAACCGCGACGCCTGGAGGTACTGCGTGAAGACCCCCGTCGCCGCGTTGGCGTAACCGAACCCGGTGTCCAGGGTGTTGTTGGTGTCGTTGCCGAAGTTCACGTAGCCCTGGAAGCTTAGGTTCGCAACGCCACCCGCGCCCACGTTCTGCGCCTTGTAGCTGTGGTTGAGGTAGAACCCGCTCTTGATCGTGTGCCGCGCCATGACCTTCGTCAGGCTGATGTTGACGTCCCGCGTCCGGTTGATGTTCAGCCAGCCGGGATACCGCTGCTGGGGCGGCCCCGCCCCGATGCGGCTGCCCCAGCCCCAGGTCGGCGGCAGGTTCAGCGACTTGCCGTCCCAAAACGGCGGTTTCTCCGCCTGCATGACCTTGTAACCGTAGTACTCCTCATTCATCACACCCGCGTTCGGATACAGCATCGGGAAGGCGGCGAGACTCTTCAGGCGGTTGGACTCCTCGTTGACGAGAATGCCACCTTCGTTGCCGTCCGCCAGCTCGTTCTGGATTTGCCCGTACGTCCCCTCGATGAACGTCGTCGGGCTGATCATGTAAGTAACCGTGACGCCATAGTTGGTGATGTAGGGATACGGTGCGTAGACATCCGTGAAGCCCGGAATGGCGCCCGGTCTCTTCACCGGCCGCTGCCGCTGTCCGGAGTACTTGCCCGTGAACCGCAGCTTCTCCGTCGCCTGGTAGTCGATTCGGACGGCCGGCTGCTGGAGCAACTGGCTGTACGTCGGCGGGACCGTGAGCTCGTAGTTGTAGTTGCTCCCCACCGGCTGCTCCATAGTCGGAAGCGGGTAGCGGTTGAGCACCGCCACGCCGGGGGCATACAGCCGGTTGACCGGAATCTTCTTGTCCGGGAAGGGCGCCCCCGTCGTGTGGTCCATCAACGGCGGGATCAGGGCGCCGTTTTGGTCGCGGCTCTGGGAGAAGTCGCCTGCGCGCTCCAGCGCCGACGGGAAACGAAACCGGGTGACGCCGCGGCCCGACGTCGACGGCCGGTACTCGTGCGCGTAGAAGAAGAACAGCTTGTTGTGCCCGTCGTAGATCTTGGGAATCACGACCGGGCCGCCAATGGTGTAGCCGTAGATCTGCTGGTCCGACTTCGTCTTCGGATCGCCGTTCTTCTGGTTCGTCCACGAGTTCTTATTCCAGTCCGAGTCGGTGAGGAGGGTGTAGCCTGACCCGTGGAACTGGTTCGCTCCGCTCTTGGTCACCGCCGTGATCTGCAACCCGCTCGAGCGGCCGTACTCCGCCTGATACCCCTGCGTGAGGATCTTCACTTCACCGATCGACTCGATGTTCATGCTCAGCATCTGGCCGTTGTTGCCCGTGTCCATGGCCGAGATGCCGTCCATCATGATGTTGTCCTGACTGGCGCCGCCCAAGCGCGAGCCATCCTGCGAGGCGGCGCCATCTCTGACGCCCGGGGTAAAGGCGATCAGATTGGTGAAGTTCCCATGGCCGATCGGCAGGCTTTCGATCTGTTGGGTTGTGATGGCGAACGAGCGCTCGCCGCTCATTGTCTGGACAAGCGCCGCTTCGGCGGTCACGGTGACCGTTTCGACGGTTCCGCCCACTTCGAGCGTCAGCGGCGGCACGCCGATACGATCGCCGCCGGTAACCACGATCCCGGTGCGCCGCGTGGTCTTGAACGACGCGGCAGTGACCTCGACGGTGTACGTGTCGGGGGTCATGTTCGCGAACACGTAGTCGCCCGTGTCGTTGGTGACGACCGGGGCGGTCTTGGTGCCGCGCGCCTCGCTGACCAGGATCACGCGCGCACCGGGAACGACGGCTCCCGTTGAGTCGATGACCCGTCCTGTCACCATGCCGGTCGTGATCTGCGCCAGCGCCGAAGGCGGCAGCAGGAACAAGGCCACGACGAGGCCGACGACGATGCTGCAAGTGCTACGCACCATGCTTCCTCCTATGAAAATGGTTGTAAGTTGTTGAAAACACCTGAGCCGCCGTGGGCATGTCATCTGGTCTGACCCGCAGGGTCATTGGCCACTCCTTGATTGGCCTGCTCGTCGGCCCCCGACGTGGAAACCGCCGTTCTTGCGTGGTCCCCGCTGACGCTCACACCCACGGGCGGTCAGACACTCCCTTTGGCGCGCGTTGTTGCTTCGCTAGAGCTAGCGGATGCAACACCCACCCGCCGGAGTATACTGCGGGCTGATCCTAAGATCAAGAGGAAAAACAAGCAAGATGGATTATTCTCAATCTCGGGTTCCCAGAACGGCTTCCTGACTGCTTCCTCGTTCCTCCCGGGCGAGTTCGGTGGCCGGCGAAGGGACCAGTTCCGCCTTCTCCGGGTACGGAAAGGCCCGAAAGTGCCTCATTCCAAACGACTTCTCGCGCACCTCTCCGGCCGCCGTCTTCACCGACCGCTGTTGCGGGCCCCTCGAGGACCGGTTGCCCACCCGCACAGGACAGGCGGTTCATCTTCACCGCTCGCCTGCATTCTTCGATCCGCTGGGCGGCTGCGCCTTCGTTTATCTCCTGACAAACGACGGTGGAGGCAGAGCGGCCTTCCCCGCGATCGCGCGGCCCAACCGGGAAGGAGTCACCGGCACCGGCTCGACGATGAGCTCGGGGACATTGTAGGTCCAGGTACACGATTCGTAAAACGAGGGATCTTCCTGCGGCATGACAAACGGCTTGTGCGCCTGGCCGTTCCGGTCAAAGTAACCGAAATAGATCCGCGCCAGGACACCCCCCTCGCGTTTGCTGGCAAAAGCGATCCATCTCCCATTGCTTGACCAGCAGTGCCACGAATCGCCCCACCTGCTGTTCACAGCAGTCAAAGGCTTTAGCTCCCCGCTCTTCAGGTCGATGACGTACTGATCGGACGTCCACTGATAGATCGGGAAATTGCCGTGGTGCGAAAGCGTCAACAGCAGCCAGCGGCCGTCCGGCGACTCTCTCGGCTGCGCCGCGCTCATTCCGGAATCGGCGGCGGACAATGCGGTTTCCCTTCTGCCCCATGTTCCGGCGGTTGCGTCATAAGAGATCCGCATCAGGTCGTACTTCACTTCTTGCATTTGCGTCCACGGCAATTGCGGCGCACTGCAAAAGTAAAGGGTCCGGCCGTCCGCGGACCAGGAGGGCCAGGTTTCACGGCGGTCCGGATCGGCAATGTCGTGCGTGGTCGACACCTGGTTGGCATCTGTGTCATAAACAGCCAGGTCCGAATCCTCGTCCCACACGTCGCGGTGCTCGCCGATCGTGTGTTCCAGAGGCATGACCCTGTTCACCGAGTAGGCGATGTGCCTCCCGTCCGGATGCCAGGCCTGGTAGGCCGCCGGCGAGTTGCTGAAGCCGGACGCGGCCGTGTCGACTGTCCGCGGCACTCCGTCCTTGATCACGACCATGGGCCTGCCGAACCTGGCGCTGCGAATCTGGAGGCTCGTGCGGTCCGGCTGGTTGCGGCGGAAGCTGTGACAGTTCACACACCCGTCCCACCCGACGCTGAAGTTCTGGTTCTCGATCAGCGGCCGTTCGGAAAATCCTTCCAGGTCCCGCTGATAAATTCCCATATTCACCCAAAAGTGGTCCATGGGCGGAATGAACCGGTAAACGACGTAGCGGTCCACATCTTCCTTCGCGATGTCGATCCGCACGGCATCAAACCTGCGGCAGGAGCGGTCCTTGTCCTGAACCGTGATCGTCACCCACACGGCGGCGCCGCGATTGTGCGCGATCAACTGCTTCCACGCGCGCGCCGGCCATGCGATCCTGCCGTCGCGGCTTGAGACTTCAACAGAACCACCTCTTTCGCCCGCAATTCGTGCAACAAATCTCACCCCTGGTTCCTTGATCTCAAAATTGAGCGGCGCAATGTTAGGCGCAATGACCGTCTCGCCATAATCCGGGTAAAGGACCGGACGGCGCGAAACGGGCTGCGCTCTTTCCGGCCGGCGGGCCTGGCACGCGGACAGCACAAGTAAGGCCGGCAGGACGAGTGTTGCAGCCAAACGACAGTGATTCAAACACGGTAACTTCATTGCGGGCCTCCCGCTCGCGGGGATGCATCGGCGCGGGCCTGAAAGGGCGGCCCGGCTGCGGTGCGGCCGAAAATGTAGAAGAACCAATACGTCCCGCCAAAGCCGGGGGCAAGGACCTCCCAGGCATCCTCAGCAGGACCGTTCTGGACACGTGTCCATATATAGACAAAATTCTGAAAGCGTGTCTGGGTCTGGCTGTGGATCGCCGATCCGTCGATGCCCGGCGGCAGCGCCCCGTTCACATTCCGGAAGCCGAGCAACGCCTCCTGCACGTGCGTCGGCAGATCGCGGTAGAAATCCTTCAGCCGGGGAGCCAGCCTGGCGAAGCCTTTCATGTCGAAGGTGAGCAGGTAATGCGCAAGCAGGTACTCGAACGCCATCCTGTTTGACGGGTTGGCTTCGAGGCACTGCTCCAGGATCTGCTCCGTGCTGAAATCTCCGACATAATGCTTGGTCAGCATCAGCGGCCGGATGCGCGCGACCAGCGGATCGTCCCGCATGCCGGGATCCCGGTCGAGCGCCGTCAGGTACTGCCGCGCGCGCGCCGCCTGAAACGGAACCTTTGCGAGCGCGCGGACAAACGTTCTTGCCGCATCCGGGTTGCCGTTCAGAATGTAGACCAGCGCCATGCGTTCGAGCACGCGCGGCGTTTCCCCTTCCACGGCCAGAGCCTCATGCGCCCACCGCTGCGATTCATTGACCCTGCCGAGTTCCAGGTACAGGTCGCTGCGCCAATCCGCGACACAAGAGAATGTATCCCAGACCGTGTCTCGAAGCAGCAGAGCATCGGACGAGGCCTGCTGCGGATGTTGGAACATCTCCCAGAGGAGGCGCCCGGTGCGCGCCAGTGCGTAGCACGTCAGAAACCTTACCGGGTCGCTGTCGTCCTGCGACTGCGCGAGCGAGGCCAGCGCTTCATCCGGCCTTCCGTCGTCAAGAAGGTAGTCCGCGTAGATCCATCCCGATTTGTCGAAGCGAAGCACGACCAGCCGCAAGGCCAGGAAAGCGAGCGCCGCAAATCCGACTACCCGAGCTGCGCGCCGGAAACGGGGCGTAAAGCGATCGCCGATGCGGAACCTGCCGATAAGGAAGGCAACTACCGCTCCGACAGGCGCAAACAGATACATCGCCGCGAGAAGGCCGTTCGTTATTGCGTCGAACTCCGGCATCCTCGTCCAGCGAAGGTATCGACCGGCGATGTCCGGTTCGTAATAAACATAGCTCACGGCGTACGGAACCGCCGCGCCGAAGGCGATCCATGCCAGGCACCAGGCCGGACGTTTCCGGACAAGCAACTCAAAAAGGGCGCACATCACGCAAAGGTAGAGAAAACCTGACGCCAGCAGGTAATACAGGGGAATCGACGCGATGAGGAATGAAACCACCACCCCTGACTGCGCCCAGCGGTTGTGCAGTTTTTCGCGGAGCGCCATATACAACCAGGCGGCCGCGAGACCGGCTACCATCGGGAGGACATACGAAACCGCAACATAACGGCTGGCAAGAATCAGCATGACAAGGGGAAGCGCCGCCGCCGGCCAGTTGCAGGATCCCGGCGCAAAACGGCGCAGAATGCCGCGCGCAATCGCCCAGGCGGCAAGGGCAAGGAGGGTGAATGCCAGCACTCCGGCCCAGTGTCTCGAATAGGCCTGGCTGAAGAGGTTTGCCGAATATTCAACCGGCCCGCCTACCATGTGCGAATACCGGCGATAGAAGGCCGTGCCGGCCAGGAAGGGCACCGGGAAACGGTGCGCAAGGAATCCGACGTTCATTAGCGGCCAGAGGCCGCCATACAGAAAAGCCGCCGCCAGCAAGAAACAAAGACTGATTCGGCGCGACCTGACACCGGCATCACGCATCAATCACTCCGGTTCATTCATGCATCCCGGCGCGAGCGTTCCCCGCCCCAGAACGGA
>CAZIRH010000063.1:0-15314 GCA_964541065.1 uncultured Solibacteraceae bacterium | reverse complement strand
GGGTGTCCACGGGGGGACACCCGAGGCAGTCCCCGATTTTCAGGCGCGCCCCCCTCAACTCCCCAGCACGTCCAGCGTCTCCGGCCCGCAGATGCGCTCCACTTCCTGGCAGAACTCCCGGTCCGCCCGCACCTTCACGGCCACGTCCAGCAACACGGAGAAATCCCGCGGCTTCTCCAGGCGCAGCCGCACTTCGGTTTCGCCCGGCTTGCGGCGGAACAGCTCGTTCAGCGCGCGGGCCACGTCGGGCTCCGGTTCCTGACCCGCCACCAGCGGCACCCGGATCGAGATCAGCGTGGGGATGTTCACCCGCGCCACCTCCAGCAGCACGATCTCCTGAAGGGAGACCTTCGGCGGCGCGTTCTCTTCCGGCAGCACCAGCGCCCGCACCCGCACCGCCGCGTCCTCGATCAGGTCGGCGGCCAGCCGCTCGTAGTTGGTCGTGAACACCAGAGCATCGACGCTGCCGCTGCGGTCCTCGAGCTGCATCGAAGCCCACGGTTTCCCCTCCCGGTTGCGCTTCCGCTGGATCCCCGTCAGCAGCCCGCACAGCGTCACCTCGGTCCCCTTGGGCAGTCCTTCCAGGCCGTCGCTCGCGTGTGTAGCCAGCTCCTTGATCTTCTCCGCGTGCTGGTCCAGGGGATGCCCCGTCACGTAGAGGCCGAGCGCTTCCTTCTCCCCGGCCAGCCTCTCCTTGGCGCTCCACTCCGGCACGTTCGGCAGCGGCTGCTCGGCCGCGTCCTGCCAGGCTCCCGCGAACAGCCCCGCCTGGCCCCGCTGCCGGTCGCGCAAGGCCCGCTGCCCGTCCTCGATCGACCGGTCCAGCGCCGCCGCCAGTTGCGCCCGGTGCCCGCCCAGCGAGTCCATCGCCCCCGCCTTGATCAGGTTCTCCAGCATCCGCTTGTTCAGCACGCTCAGGTCTACCCGCTCGCAGAACTGATCCAGCGATGGGAACCGCCCGCCTGCCAGCCGGCTCGCCACAATGGCCTCGACCGCCGACTGCCCCACGTTCTTGATCGCCCCCAGCCCGAACCGGATCGCCTCCCCGTCCGGGGTGAAGCTCCAGTCGCTCGAGTTCACCTCCGGCGGCAGCACCCGGATGCCCATCTCCCGGCACTCGTTGATGTACTTGACGATCTTGGCGGTGCTGCCCGTCTCCGAAGTCAGCACCGCCGCCATGAACTCCACCGGGTAGTGGGCCTTCAAATACGCGGTGACGTACGCCAGATACGCATAGGCCGCCGAGTGCGACTTGTTGAAGCCGTAGCCGGCGAACTGCTCCATCAGGTCGAACAGCTTCGCCACCTTGCGCGGCGGATGGCCCCGCTCGTGCGCCCCCCGCATGAAGCGTTCCCGCTGCGCCGCCATCTCGTCGGCGTCCTTCTTGCTCATAGCCCGCCGCAGGATATCCGCCTCGCCCAGGGTGTAGCCGGCAATGCGGTTGGCGATCTGCATCACCTGCTCCTGGTACACGATCACCCCGTAGGTCTCTTCCAGGATCTCCCGCAGCTCCGGCAGCTCGTAGGCGATCTCCCGCCGCCCGTGCTTGCGGTCGATGAAATCCCCGATCATCCCCCCCTGGATGGGGCCCGGCCGGAAGATGGCGTTCAGCGCGATCAGGTCCTCGATGCGGCTCGGCTGGTAGCGCCGCAGCTTGTCGCGCATGCCCGGCGACTCGAACTGGAACACCCCGCTGGTGAATGCCTTCGCGAACACCTCGAAGGTCTGGGCGTCGTCGAGCGGCAGGTCTTCCATCACCAGCCGCACGCCACGGTGCTTCTCGATCAGCTTCATCGCATCGTCGATGATGGTCAGCGTGGTCAGGCCCAGGAAATCCATCTTCACCAGCGACAGCTTCTCCAGGCCCACCATGTCGTACTGGGTGACAATTTCGTCCCGGTTCGTCCGGTAGAGCGGCACCAGCTCCCTGAGCGGCACCGGGGCGATCACCACCCCCGCCGCGTGCACGCCCGCGTTGCGCGCCATCCCTTCCAGTCCCTGGGCCACTTCGAGCAGTTCCGCCACCCGCGGGTCCTTGCGCGCCGCTTCCGCGAATCCGCGCTCCTGCTGGATCGCTTCCGGCAGCGTGATGTTCAGCACCGCCGGTACCAGCTTGGTCAGCCGGTCCACGTCCGCGAAGCTCATGTCCAGCACGCGCCCCACGTCCTTGATGGCCGCCCGCGCCCCCAGCGTCCCGATGGTGATGATCTGCGCCACCTGGTCCCGCCCGTACTTCTCGGTCACGTACTGGATGACCTCGCCGCGCCGCCGCGTGCAGAAGTCTATGTCGATGTCCGGCAGGCTGATCCGCTCCGGGTTCAGGAACCGCTCGAACAGCAGGCCGTACTTGAGCGGGTCGATGTCGGTGATCCCCATCGCGTAACTCACCACGCTCCCCGCCGCCGAGCCCCGCCCCGGCCCCACCGGAATCTCCCGCGACTTCGCGAACCGGATGAAGTCCCACACGATCAGGAAGTAGCCCGAGAACTTCATCTGCTGGACCATCCGGATCTCGGTGTCCAGCCGCTCGGCGTATTCGGCGAGATGGTGCTTCAGGCGTCCTGCTGCCCACCGCGCCTCCAGCCGCGGCCTGCGCCGCTCGAACCCCTGCCGCGCCACGTACTCGAAGTAGCTGTCGGTCGAGTGCCCCGCCGGCACCTCGAACTTCGGGAACGGCTCCTTGATCCGTTCCAGCGCCACCTGGCAGCGCTCGGCGATCGCCCAGGTCCGGTCCAGCGCGTCCTCCAGCTCCCCGAACACGTGCCTCATCTCCGCGCGGGATTTCAGGAAGAACTCCGGCGTGGGCCACTTGAGCCGCGACGGGTCGCTGAGCGTCTTCCCCGTCTGGATGCACAGCATGATCTCGTGCGAGCGGGCGTCTTCTCTTCTGAGGTAGTGCGCGTCGTTGGTCGCCACCAGCGGGATGCCCGTCTCCTGCGACAGCCGCACCATGGCCGGCACCACCGTGCGGTCCGCCTCCAGCCCGTGGTCCTGCACTTCGAGGAAGAAGTTGTCCCGCCCGAAGATGTCCGTGAAGGTGTACGCCAGCCGCTTGCCGTCTTCGTAGCGATCCGCCGCCAGCGTCTCGTTGATTTCGCCCCGCAGGCACGCCGAGAGGCCGATCAGCCCTTTGGCATGCCGCGCCAGCAGGTCCTTGTCAATGCGCGGCTTGTAGTAGAACCCTTCCAGGAAGGCGGTCGAGGCCAACTGGATCAGGTTGCGGTAGCCTTCCTGGGTCTCGCACAGCAGCACCAGGTGGTTGTAGCGGTCGCTCTCCGAGCGCACCTTGTGCCCCTGCTGCGAGACGTACACCTCGCAGCCAATCACCGGATGCACGCCCTTGTCCTTGGCCTCCCGGTAGAAGCTCACCGCCCCGAACAGGTTGCCGTGATCGGTCAGCGCCAGCGCCGGCATCCCCATCGCGGCCACGGCGCCGATCAGCCGCTCGATGCTACAGGCCCCATCCAGCAGCGAGTAGTCCGAGTGGCAGTGCAGATGGACGAACGGCGGCTCCGGCATTTCAAGCCAACACCGTATGGTACCCGATTCCGGGCCGTACTACCCCAGCGCCCGCCTCAGGAATCGCCCGGTGTAGGATTCCCGCACCGCGGCCACTTGCTCGGGCGGGCCTTGGGCCACGATGCGGCCGCCGGCGTCGCCGCCCTCCGGGCCGAGGTCAATCACCCAGTCGGCGGCACGGATGACCTCCAGGTTGTGCTCGATGATGAGCACGCTGCCGCCGCCCTCGATCAGGCGCTCGAAGGCATCGAGCAGCTTGGCGATATCGTCGAAGTGCAGCCCGGTGGTGGGCTCGTCGAACAGGTAGAGCGTCCTCTCGCAGCTCGCCTGGGTAAGGTGCGCGGCCAGCTTCACCCGCTGCGCTTCGCCGCCCGAGAGCGTGGTGGCCGACTGCCCCAGCCGCAGATAGCCCAGCCCCACTTCTGCCAGCACGCGCAGCTTGGCGGCCAGCCGCGGTGTGTCTGCGAAGAACTCCAGCGCCTCCTCGATGGTCAGCCCGAGCACCTGGTGAACGTTCAGGCCGTGGTAGAGAATCTCCAGCGTGCTGCTCTTGTAGCGCGTGCCCTTGCACTCCTCGCACACGAGCTCGACGTCGGCCAGGAACTGCATTTCCACGGTAACGGTGCCGTCGCCCTGGCAGGTCTCGCAGCGCCCGCCGGGGATGTTGAAGGAGAAGTGCCCCGCGGGGTGGCCCCGCCGCCGCGCCTCCGGCGTCGCGGCGAACAGGTCGCGGATCAGGTCGAAGGCCTTGATGTAGGTGATGGGGTTGGAGCGCGGCGTGCGCCCGATGGGCGACTGGTCCACCAGCACCGCCTGGCGAATCAACTGGGCGCCCTCCAGCTTCCGGCAGGCCAGCTTGGCGCCGGCGGGAGCCGCTTCCTCGTCGGCTTCGAGCGCGCTGGTCTTGCGCAGCGCCTCCAGGGACTTGTAGAGCACATCGTGCACCAGCGTCGATTTGCCCGAGCCGGAGACGCCCGTCACCACCACCATCATGCCCAGGGGGATGCTCGCGTCCAGGTCCTTCAGGTTGTGCAGCCGCGCGCCCGAGATCTTGAGCGCGCGCTGGCGGTCCGGCCGGCGCCGCGCCCGCGGCGCGCTGGTGCGGAACTCGCCGCGCAGGTAGCCCGCGGTGAGCGAGCCGGCGCCGTTGGCCAGCAGGGCGGGGCAGGACCCCTCGAACACCACGCGCCCGCCGCGCTCGCCCGCACCCGGGCCCATATCCACGATGTGGTCGGCCGCCCGGATGATGTCGGCGTCGTGCTCGACCACCAGGATGGTGTTGCCCAGCTCGCGCAACTCCTCCAGGATGCGGATCAGCCGCCCGGTGTCCCGGCTGTGCAGGCCGATGGATGGCTCGTCCAGCACGTAGCAGGCCCCCACCAGCCGCGACCCCAGGCAGGTGGCCAGTTGAATGCGCTGCGCCTCCCCGCCCGACAGCGTCGAGGACAGCCGGTCCAGCGTCAGGTAGTCCAAACCCACGTCGTTCAGGAACTTCAACCGCTGGCGAATCTCCAGGAGAACCTTGTCGGCGACCTCCAGCTCCTCGCGGCCGAGCTCCAGCTCGTCGAAGAAGGCCTTGGCCTGGGCGATGTTCAGGCGCGTGACGTCGGCCAGGTTGCGATCGCCCACGCGCACCTGGAGCGCCTCCTGGCGCAGGCGGGCGCCGCGGCAGTCCGGGCACTCGGCGTAGCCGCGGTAGCGGCTCAGGTAGACGCGCACGTGCAGCTTGTACTTCTTGGTTTCCAGATACCGGAAGAAGCCGCGCACGCCCGGGAAGCGCCCCGCGCCGTTCCAGACGAAGTCGAGCGCCTGCCGGCTCAGCTCGCAGTAGGGCGTGCCGAGCGGCACTTTGCCCGCCGCCTGGCGCTTCAGGCTTTCCAGCAGATGACGGTATTGAGGCTTCCGCCAGGGCTCGATGGCGCCCTCGGCGAGCGTACGGTACTTGTCCGGCACCACCCGGTCCTCGTCGTAGTCGATGGTGTTGCCGAAGCCCTGGCAGCGCGGGCAGGCGCCGAACGGGCTGTTGAAGCTGAACAGGCGCGGCTCCGGCTCCATGAATTCGAGGTTGCACTCCTTGCAGGCGAATCGCTCGCTGAAACGGAGGCACTCGGCGGGGCCTTCCAGGCGGGCTGGCTCGAGAATCGCTTCGCCGGCTTCGCGGTAGCAGATCTCGACCGAGTCCACCAGGCGCTGGCGCAGCTCCGGACCGATGACGATACGGTCCACCAGGGCAAACAGCGGCTGGGAGAAGTCGATCTCGAGCAGCGACTCGGGGCTGGAGAACTCAAACGTGCGCCCCTGCTGGAACAGGCGCGAGAAGCCGCGCTTGCGCAGGTCGAACAGGCGGTCGCGGAGCTCCTGGGTCCCGGCGCCCGCCCCCACCCGGATGGGAAACAGCACGTACCAGCGGGAGCCGGGGGCCTGGCTCAAGACGCGTTGCGCCACTTGATCCACGGTGTCGCGCTCGACCCGGCGGCCGCACCTGGGGCAGAAGGTGCGCCCCACGCGCGCGTACAGCAACCGCAGGAAGTCGTACAGCTCGGTCGAGGTGGCCACGGTCGAGCGCGGGTTGCGCGTGGTGTTCTTCTGGCGGATGGCGATGGGCGGGGCGATGCCCTCGATGGCATCCACGTCCGGCTTCTCCATGCGCTCGAGAAACTGCCGGGCATAGGCCGACAGCGACTCGACGTACCGCCGCTGGCCCTCGGCGTAGATGGTGTCGAAGACCAGCGAGGACTTGCCCGAGCCGGATACGCCGGTCACCACAATCAGCTTGTTGTGCGGCAGGGTGAGGGAGACGTTCCTGAGATTGTGGGTGCGCGCGCCCCGGATGTGAATGGACTCTTCCACGCGACCGGCCCTACAGAAAGTCACGCCGATGAGTGGCTATCATCTCAGTATAGCGTGGGAAGCGTTGCCAGCCGCGCTGGGTAGTGTCCGAGAAGCACGGCAGTGCTGCGACTGGGGCTAGGATTCAGGGCTCGGCGATTCAGTGGTCGGGTTTGGCTGGAGGCTTCGGTGGAAGTGGCGGTTTTGGGGGCGGCGGAGGCGGCGGCAGAGGCCTCGGAATCGGTGGCCAGCCTTTGTGCTCGGTAAGCGGTTCCCGTTTCGATTGAGCCTTCATGCGGGGACGTGCGCTGCGCGATGCCGCACGACGTGATCTTGCCACTTCAGCATGGCTTTCTCATGATAGGGGAACGGATTGCCCATCTTGGACAACTCCATGTCTTCTTCGGTGAGCTTCTGCAGTTGCTCCTGAGCCTCATCGGCGTAGACATTCTCCCATAGGGCTTCATACTTGCTGGCCAGCCTGCTCCACCGTGAGTGGAGGTCCGCACTGTCGAAGGCAAGCTTCGGATACTGGGCCACCAGAGTGTAGAGGGCCAGGCCTGCCGTCAGCAGGGCGAGCAGAGGCGGCAACCAGGGCCCAATCCCGGCGGGAAGGCCGGTGTAGAGAACCGCTAGGGCAGCGCCCGAGGAGAGAAACAAAATTGCCCAGGTCGCCCCCCGCTGTTTCCGGTGATACTTGCCCGAGAGTTCGGCGAAGTAGTTGGCTCGAATCTCCGCAGACAGCATGCCTTCCCAGACTCTTCTCTGCTGCGCCTCGCTCAACATGGTTCTCTGCCGATCATTATAGTCCCTTTCCGAGCCGAGAGATTGCCTGCGGCCGCGGGTTCAGTCCTGCGATCACAGCGGATTGGCGGCCGCCTCGTCGCTGGCCTCCGGGGCCTCGCACTCGCAGCAATCGGAGCAGCGGTGGCACTTGCGACAGAGGTGGTTGGGGCAGGTGTCCTTGGTGCACCAGACGCAGATCTCGGTGGAGGGTTCGCCGCAGATCGAGCAGGTGGACTGCCGGGCACCAACTAGATCGGTCGCGTCCAGTCCGTTCTCGGCCGAGCCGCCTCTGGATGTGCCGGGGGTCGGTCATCGCCATGGCTCCCCTCAGGGGTTGGCCTCCCCCCCCAACCTGGGCTTTGCGCCCCTGAACAAACTGCCGTCCACTATGGCCTGCTCACCAACCTGACCCGCGACCACCTGGACTTGGGCTTCGCGCCCGTGAACCAACTGCGGTCGCGGCCCCCAGTTCTGTCCACGACTGCTGGCTGTTCGCCCTCCAGAGAAGGACAACTGCGCACCTCCACGCCCCACGGCGGCGCAGCTCGCCCCGAATGCTGTAAGCCACTGAGATGCAAGAAGATAATCGGTCCTCCCGACGCCCGGGTGCAGGAAGTTGAACCACCCGGGCAACAACTGGACTGCGAGGCAGCGGCTACCGCCACTCGGCGGAGAGCGGAGCTGGTTCTGGAAAGGCCGTCGGCCTATTCGCCTTTTCTTCGACGAAAAACGCAAGCAATGTGGGCCTGAGCTATTGTAAAACCCACACCGCTGTGGCACCATGAGATGGAGGCGCGGCTAGGGCGTGTCCGGGCCGGATGTACGGCCGCGCTGAAGTGCGGCGGGCCACCCGAGGAGGATCCTATCCGTTATGGGATAGGGGGTGCCGGACGCAGCCGTGAGGCTGGCTGGCTCTGGAGCCGGCCCGGGGAGAGGCTTCGGTCTCTGTCCGATATTCTGCCTCGCTTAGGCGAAAGCCACGGTATCGATTGGTGGAGGTCGCACCTCCACCAATCAGCTTTTTGAGCGAGGTGGAAATGCACTCTCTCCAAGACATTGTCTCTCACGTAGTCAGTCTCGTCCAGGGTTCTGGCGACCACACGGTCACTGGAACCCAACTCAGGGCGCTTCTCAGTTTCAGGTTTCCGGACTTCCTGCCAGCCCACTACGGGTGCAAGAACCTGCGTGATTTCCTCGTGCAGCACGTTCCGGCTGTGAAGGAGGTTGCAAGGAAGGGCATGGACTACGTCTACGGCCTGGCGGGTAGTGATCGCTCGGTCGTAGTCACGGCGACGCCGGGGCCTTCTGCCCAGCAGGCGTTCCCCGCGGGCGTCGGGGCCCTTGCGGAGGCGTCCTCTGTTTGGCGTACCTTCGCCAGCCCACGCACCGTGTATCGGCTGTATGGCGATCCCCAGAGTGGCCGACTGGTAGCTGTGCCACCCGGAGGAGCACCTCCGGAATCCTCCTGGCGAATGATTCCGTCGTGCTCTGCCGAGAAGCACGTTGAGATCGCACGCACGTTCGTCGCATCACTGCCGAGCCAGTCGAACCGGGACCTCTTGACTCAATTCCTGACGGAATGGGTCGGAAGGCCCCAGTGGTGGGTGCCGTTCTACAACATCATCAAGCAGCTAGGCCTAGCCTCGGAATGGAATCAGTTCCGCCGCCAGCAGATCTCGCACCAATTCAAGGCCGCCCTGACGGAGGCCGGGATTCCCGCTACGAGTCTTCCGAGAATGGACGTGACAGAGCGAACTGCTGCGACTGGCCCACCGTTGCGTCGTTCCCCGTCAGAGGAAGACGCAGCTAGGTTGCGGAAGGTCGCCGCCGCCGTGGTCAACAGGATGTCTCTGACCGAGCTGCGGGCGCTAACCGTGAAGCTCGGAGATGTGTTGGACGTCCTGGGTTCCTGAGGGGGCGCCCCTTGTGAAGTTGGCAATCGTCGCGGCGTTTCCGCTCCCTGTCGAGCTCGGCTGCAAGATCAACTTCACTAGGTTGTTCGCGGAGCGCTCCATAGTGTGGCTTCCGCAAGCAGACCCCGGAGGAGGGCCATTCCTGCGGTTCTTTGAATCAGAGCTGTTGGACCAGTTGAAGCGTGTGCCGACAGCGGCGCTGGTTCTATCCCCGACCGGGGCGCATGCGCAACTCGACAGCGTTGTCGAGCATGCACAGGAGCTGCATCCTGCAACCTTCATTGAATTCCGCCGGTTGCACCCAATGGATGTAGACGAGGTACGCAGGGCGTTGATTCGCCATTTCGGGCACCCTTCGCGAGACCCCGAGATCAGCCAAGACACACTGCGCCGTGCGCTGGGCCACGGCACGGTGGTCTGCGTCAGCTCGCGCACGAAAGGCAGTTTTCGAGAAGCCCTGCAACACACGGTTGTGCGGTCCAAGCAGTGGGAGCTCGAAGAGCTGCGCCACGAACGCGGGGAGCGGCGTGCGATGGTGGCTACCCTCCTACGCCGGTCCCCAAGCTGCAGCCGACTCCTGTACGCCTCCAGCGGCTTGGGCGATCTATCGCCCTCTGTGGCCGCCCGATATGCCGGTCGGCTTGACTGTGCCCCACGAGTGGTCGACGTGCTCCAATCCTTTTTCCGATTTCTGCTGCATCAACAGAAAGCACTGGAGATCGATGAAACGCGGAAGATTCAAGAGGCCCTACTCCCGGCGTCCATGCCGGTGGTGCCCGGGTGTGGGTTCTCAACGTTTTGGCAGCCAGCCAGCGAAGTGGCGGGTGACTATCTTGATGTCTTTTGTTTGGACAGTGGCGTGGTGGCTCTGGTCGTTGCGGATGTCGTCGGCAAGGGACTTCCGGCAGCCATGCTGGTGAGCAAGGTTCAGGGCGTGGTCAGGACCATGGCGCTCCAAGGGGTGGGACCCGCCAGGCTCTGCACAAGAGCGAATCGCGAGCTCTGGAATCCCGAGCTCCAGCGCAAGCACGTTACGCTCTTTTACGCCGAGTTCCATCCCGGCACGGGGAGACTCCAATACACGAACGCAGGCCACCATCACCCGATACTGCGGCGGGCCAACGGAACGTGGTTCCAGCTTGAAAAGGGTGGACGGCCCTTGGGCGCTCTGCCAGACTCATCATACGAAGAAGAGGAGGTGCTGCTGCAGCGTGGGGACCGCCTACTGCTGTTCTCGGACGGGATCAGTGAGGCTGTCGGGGCAGACGACACTCCATTCGGCTCCGAACGACTTGTGGAGCTGCTTCAAGACGCTCACAAAAGGGAGGCTGAAGACCTCAAGAACCACGTCGTGAGTGCCGTCGCCAACCATTGTGGGGGCGACTTCGAGGATGACGCCACGCTTCTGGTTCTGGCCTTCGATCCCGCGGAAAGGGCTGCCGCTCCGTAACCAGCATCGGGTGAAGCGTCGGGACGGGACACGCGACCCGGCCGGACCTACCCGGCTCCCTCACTCGCCTCCGCCCCTTCCTCCGGCACCCCGCACTCGCAGCAATCGGAGCAACGGTGGCACTTGCGGCAGAGGTGGTTGGGGCAGGCGTCCTTGGTGCACCAGACGCAGATCTCGGTGGAGGGCTCTCCGCAAATGCTACAGACGAACACGCGAGACTCGGTCACCGGCGCTCCTCCTTCTGGCCCGCGTTCTTAGACGGCGGCTGGCGCACCAGCAGCGCCCGGCAGCGCTGCGCCTCCTGGTCCATGACCTTGAGGGCCTGCTCCTGGTCGGCAGCCAGCTCGAGGATGTACTCCCGCAGCTTCTCCCGGCTGGAGGCGCCCTCGGTGAAGAGGCTCTCGAGCAGGTCCGCCAGGGCCGCGTTCTGATGCCTGCGGGCGCCCGCGCTCAGCGAGCGTAGCATGGCCTCCAGGCTCTCCAGGCGGAAGAAGACCTCCAGGGCCGTGGTCAGCTTCTCCGGGTCGGCGGCCAGTTTGCCGGCCGAATCCACCAGGGCCTGGAGCTGCACACGAGTGGATTTCCACTGGGCGACGTAGCTCTCGGAGGCACCCTGGCGGACCCACTCTTCCGGCTTGAGTTGCTCGAACACGGGCTGCACCCGTTTGGCATGGGCCGCCAAGGCTTCGGCGTTCTGGCGCACGTCCCAGCGCGGCACGACCCCGCCGACCTGCGCCGCGGCTGCGGTGGCGAACAGGCACAGGGAGGCGACACCTCCGACACTGCGAGTGAGCATGTCTCTGAAGACTAGTGTCGCACGCCCTATGGGCCGGGCGGAGGAGGAGGAGGCGGCGCGCTGGGGTCGCCGCTGGGAGGCGGAGGCGGAGCAGGAGCCGGCTGGTCGGTCGGCATGCCGCTGCCAGGCGATCCGGCGCCAGGGATGGAGGCCGGCCCGCCGGCACGGCCCGTGCGGTAGACGATGGTCTCCAGAGTGTCCGTGAGAACGCGCAACGCGGCGCGGATCACCGTGTCTCTCTCGACCAGTTTCCTGGCCAGCGGGTAGTTCTTGTACACGCGCAGCCACTCGCCCTGGTTGAGCACCTTCGGCTCGCCGCCCTTCAAAAGGTGACGCACGGCCACCTGGCCTTCTTCCACGCGCACAAAGGTCGTGGCCTCCTCGTCCTCGACCGCCACTTCGAAAACGGTCCCGCGCACCGAGATCACGGCGGTCGGCGTGCGCACGCTATTGGGATTGGGCTGCCCGCCCCACTTCTGGATGCGCACCTTCACCCGGCCGATGAGCATGTCGAGCAAGTCACGCCAATCGCCGGGGTTGTTGCGGAAGACCACCCGCGAGTTCGCGTAGACCTCGAAGGTGCTGCCGTCGGAGACCTGGAAGACGGCGTAGCCGTCCGGGCCGCTCATGATCACTTGCTGGGGCCGGACCTCGTCGCCGGCCTGCAAGGCCCAGGGGATCGAATCCCGCAGCACGGAGACCTGGCCCGTCAGGGAGGTGACCTTGGCGGCCACCGGAGAGCCACCGGGAAAGACCTGCGCGGCGCAGACGCCGAGCGCGACTGCCGTGAGCAGCAGAACCCTCGCGCTGAGGCGCACACGCATACCGATACTTTTCCCTTCTCAGCCGATCATATCACTATGAGCAGCTTCCTGACAGCCTAGTGTACCACCAAAAATGCAAGCAAGCTCCAGTCCAAGTCAAGAGTTTTGTGGAAATGGCGGGTTTCTAAAGGGTTGGGAGCGATCCGGAGGCGCCGGACGCGCTAAAATGGACTCAGCGCATGTGTCATAAGGCCACATGGCGGGTACTGGCGGCGGTAGGCTGCGGGCTGGCCCTCAGCCCGGTCGGCCGGGCCCAGACGCCGGGCCTGCGGGCCGACTGGCAGCGGCTGGGCAACTCGACCCTGGAACTGGCCCTCCCCGCGCCGGCCTCCGGGCCCGTCGAGCGGGTCTGGTACTCAGCCGACGGCGCCCGGCTGTTTCTGCGGACCGGCTCCGGAAGGGTCTTCGAGACCACCGATTTCGAGAAGTGGCAGCCCGCCCGCGGCATCCCCCCGGCGGAGGAGGGCGACGGCGCGATGCGGGCGGCTCCCGCCGATTCTCTCCGCCGGTACCGGTTCGGCAGCCAAGTCCTCCGGTCCGACGATGGGGGACTCACCTGGGCTGAGCAGACCGCTCACGACGGCGAATCGGTCTTGGGAGCCCCAGTGGCGGATTTGGCCGTTTCCCCGCGCGATCCCGATGAGGTGGTGGCCTCGAACGAGTTCGGGGTCTGGCGTTCGCTGGACGGGGGCGTTTCCTGGAGCGGGCTGAACGAAGCCCTGCCCAACCTGCCCGTCCGGCGGCTGGTAGCGCTGCCGGAAGGCCCCCGGGGCGTCCGCGGACTCACCCCAGCCGGGGGCGCCCTCGAGTGGGCCCCGGGCGAGAAGCACGCCTGGCGGCCGGTCGGAGCCCCGGAAGTTGAGCGGGAGGCGGCCGGGCGCCGGGTCCTCTCCGGCTTGCTCGCGGCCGAGATCACCGAGTGGTCGGCGGCCGGGGAGACCGTGTACGCCGGCGCGGCCGACGGTCGCATTTGGGTGTCGCTCGACCGGGGGCAAACCTGGCGGCTCACCCGCCCGGCCGACGGAGCAAGCGTGGAAGGCTTGTTCACCGATCCCCGCAACCCCCGGCTGGCGCTGGCGGCTCTGGGCAGGACCACAGGTCAGCGGGTGCTGCGAACCGTTAACGGCGGCCTGTTCTGGGACGACCTGAGCTCGAATTTGCCCGCGGGGGCGGCTCATGCCGTCACTGCGGACCCGGCCACCGGAGCGGTCTACGTGGCAACGGACCGCGGCGTCTACTTCGCCCGCGTGGATCTGACGGCCGCCGGCCCGGCTGCGGGCTGGACTCGTATCGCAGGAACCGTGCCCACCGCCCCGGTCCTCGACGTGAAGCTGGACGCGGAAGGCAACCAGCTCTTCGCTGTGCTGGAGGGTTACGGCGTTTACAGCGCGCTGGCGCCCCACCGGCTGGGCAGCCTGCGGGTGGTGAACGCCGCCGACTTCAGCCAGCGCCCGGCCGCTCCCGGCTCCTTACTGAGCGTGCTGGGCGGACGCGTCCGCGCGGCGCGGGCGGGCGAATTGAGCTTTCCGGTGCTGGCCGCCTCCGAGACCGAATCCCAGATTCAGGTGCCGTTCGAGGTGCGCGACCGCCTGATCTCGCTGGCGCTGGAGGCGGGCCCGCGCCAGGTGGTCGTCGGAGTGGCCCTCCAGGACGTCTCGCCTGTCATTTTCGTGGACCGCGACGGGACCCCGCTGCTGATCGACGCCGAAAGCGGCATCCTGCTGGACGCCCTGCACCCGGCCTACTCGAACTCCCGGGTGCAGATCCTGGCCACCGGCCTGGGCCGTGTGCGCCCGGAGTGGCCCGCCGGCGTGGCCGCGCCTGCGGAGAATCCCCCGCAAGTGCTGGCGCAGGTGCGCGCCTTCCTGGACGGCGAGCCGCTCGAGGTCACCCGCGCCGTGCTGGCCCCGGGCTACGTCGGGCTATACCTGGTCGAGGTGCAGTTGCCCGCGGTGCTCAACCGCGGGCCCGCCGAGCTCCTCATCCAGGCGGAAGGGCAGCCCAGCAACCGCGTCCGCGTGTCCCTGGAGCCCTGAGCCTGACGAGGGCCGTCCGGTTGCGATAGACTGCTAGTTTCGAGGTCACGCATGCTCACACGAAGAAGCCTGGTGCTGGTTCTGTTCTGCGCGGCGGGGCTGGCGCAGGAGAGAAAAGACGATTTCGAGAAGCTCGCCCCCTACTACCCGACCCCCGAAACCATCGTCCAAAAGATGCTCGAATTCGGGGCCCTGAAGCCCGGCGAGAAGATGTTCGACCTGGGCAGCGGCGATGGCCGCGTGGTGATCATGGCGGCACAGAAGTTCGAGGCCTATTCTACGGGCATCGAGATGGACAAGGATCTCTGGAAACAGAGCACGGAGAAGATCAAGCGGCTGGGTCTGGACCAGCGCGCCAAGATCATCAACGGCGACATCATGAAGCAGGACTACAGCTCGGCCGACCTGGTCACCGTGTACCTGCTGCCCTCCTCCAACGACAAGGTCAGACCGCTTCTGGAGAAGCAATTGAAGAAGGGCGCCCGCATCATCTCGCACGACTTCGAGTTCTCCGGCTGGACGGCGGAGAAGGTCGAGCACATCGAGGACGACGGCGAAGGCCGCAGCCACACGATCTACCTGTACCGCAGGTAGGAATCCGGAAGTCAGGAGTCAGCATGCCCGCCCTCGAGCGCCCGTGGCGCCGTCTGTGGAGGGCTCTCCACTGGGGTGAGGACGCCAGGAAGGCCGAGCGGCAGCGCATAGCGGCCGACCTGCACGACGGTCCCTTGCAGAGCGTGATCGCGCTTCAGATGCGCCTGGAAGCCGCCAGGACCCTCATCGAGCGCGATCCGTCCTTGGCGCGCCAGGAACTGAGCGAGCTGGCGCGCCTGGCCACCGACGTGGTTTCCGAAGTACGCATCTTCCTTCGTGAAATGCGCCCGCCGCCGCTCGAGACCACGGAACTGAGCGAGCTGGCGCGCGGGGTCGCGGAGGACTTCACGCAGCGCACCAGCATCCCCGTCCGCTTCGACGCGGCTGCCGCCGGCCTCACCGTCGCGCCCGAGACCTGCCTGGAACTGGCACAGATCCTCCGGGAGGCCCTGCACAACGTGCGCAAGCACGCCGGCGCCAGCCGGGTCGAAGTGGCTCTCCGAGGCAGCCCGCGCGGCGCCGAGGTCGTGATCGCAGACGACGGAGCGGGGTTTCCTTTCAGCGGCA
>CAZIRH010000062.1:5310-15740 GCA_964541065.1 uncultured Solibacteraceae bacterium | reverse complement strand
AACGCGGCCTGCCACGCGCATCCGCCCTCGCAGCGCATCCTGGGCGTGCTGGATGTGGTGCTCTCGCTGGATTCGGTGGACCGGGCGCTGGCCAGCCACGAGCGCCGCATGGAGGCCCAGGTGGCGGTCTCGGCGGCGCTGATGCTGGGCATCACCGGGCTGCTGGTGTGGTGGTTGATCAGCCGGCCCGTCCGCCGCCTGACCGCCGGAGTGCGAGTCCTGGCCTCCCGCAACCTCGGCTTCCGCTTCGGCCTGCGGCGGCGCGACGAGATTGGCGAGCTGGCCGGCGCCTTCGACCAGATGGCGCAGGAACTCGAGGGCGTCAACCAGACGCTGGAGGAGCGCATCCGCGAGAAGACCAGGGAACTGGAAGCCGCCCAGGAGAGCCTGATTCATTCCGAGAAGCTGGCCTCGCTAGGGGAGATGGCCGCGGCGGTGGCGCACGAGCTCAACAACCCGCTGGCCGGGATCTTCACCTACGCGCGCCTGCTCGAGAAGAAGCTGGATCCGGCGCATCCCTCCGTCGAGTGGGCCCGCACCATTCAGCACGAGAGCAAGCGCTGCGGCGAGATCGTCAACAACCTGCTGGTATTCGCGCGGAAGCACCCCACCGAGATGGCGCGGGCGGAGGTGGCCACCATCGTCGAGCGCACGCTGGCGGTGGTGCGGCACCGTCTCGAGATGGCCTCCATCGAGGTAACCGTCGAGCTGGCCGAGCTGCCGCCCATTTACTGCGACGCCTCCCAGATCCAGCAGGTGCTGCTGGCCATCCTGGTGAACGCCGTGGACGTTTTGAGCGGCGAGGGGCGCAAAGGCGGCGTCCTGCGGGTGCGGGCCGCACCGGCGGAACCCGGGCGGGTGGACCTGTCGATTGCCAACAACGGCCCGCCCATCCCCAGGGACGTGCTGCCGCACATCTTCGAGCCGTTCTTCTCCACCAAGCATGCGGCTTCGGGGGTGGGCCTGGGCCTGGCGGTGGCGTACGGGATCGTCAAGCGCCACGGGGGAGAGATCCGCGTGGAAAGCGGGGCGGAGACCACCTTCCACGTGCTGCTGCCGGTCAACGGCCCCCAGGGGCTGCCCCCGGTGACGGAGAACACTGATGTCGCAAGAGAAGCTGTCCATTCTGATCGTCGATGACGAGCAGGTCGTCCGCGACTCGCTGACGCACTGGTTCACCGAGGAGGGCTACGAGGTCCAGGCCAGCGCCAGCGCCGCGGAGGCGCTCACCAAGCTGGCCGCCCGCGAGACCGACCTGGTAATCGCCGACATTCGCATGCCGGGCATCGATGGCATGGAGTTGCTCGAGAAGATCAAGGCCGAGCAACTGGACACCAGCGTGATCATGATGACGGGCTACGCCTCGGTGGAGACCGCGGTGCGGGCCCTCAAGCACGGGGCTTTCGACTACATCACCAAGCCGTTCGACCCGGACGACCTGTCGGTGGTGGTGCGCAACGCGCTCGAGCAGCGCCGGCTGAAGCTGGAAAACCGCCTGCTGCGCCAGCAGCTCGAGGAAAGCCACGCCTTGGACGAGCTGATCGGGCAGAGCGCCGCCATGCGCCGCGTGCGGGAGCAAATCGAGACGGTGGCCGGGGTGGACTCCACCGTGCTGATCGAGGGCGAGAGCGGCACGGGCAAGGAGCTGGTGGCCCGCGCCATCCACCGCCTGAGCCCGCGGCGGTTCAACCCCATGGTGGTGGTGCACTGCGGCGCCCTGACGGAGACCCTCATCGAGAGCGAATTGTTCGGCCACGAGAAAGGCGCTTTCACCGGGGCGCAGTACCGCAAGAAGGGCAAGTTCGAGGCCGCCATGGGCGGCACGGTGTTCCTGGACGAGATCGCCGACATCAGCCTGAGGACCCAGACCGACCTGCTGCGCGTGCTCCAGGAGCGCGAGATCGTGCGCGTGGGCGGCAACCAGCCCATCCACGTGGATTTCCGGGTCATCGCCGCCACCAACCACAACCTCGCCGAGCTGGTGAAGGACGGCCGTTTCCGCTCGGACCTCTACTACCGGCTGAACGTCTTCAGCATCCAGATTCCGCCGCTCAGGGACCGCCACGGCGACGTCCCCCTGCTGGCCACCCACTTCCTGGAGAAGTACAGCCAGCAGATGAGCCGGAAGTTCACGGGGATCGACCGGGCGGCCATCGACATGCTCGTTTCGCACCACTGGCCGGGCAATGTGCGGGAGCTCGAGAACATCATTGAGCGGGCGGTCGTGGTGGGGCGCGAGCCTTTGATCCGGGCCCAGGACCTGGCCGTCACGCGGCCGGCGGACGGCGCCGACGACCTGCGCATCGACAGCCTCGAGCGCCGGCACATCGTCCGGGTGCTCGAAAGCTTTTCCTGGAACCAGACCCAGGCCGCCAAGGCGTTGGGCATCGACCGCGTCACCCTGTACCACAAGATCCGGCGATACAATCTGAGGCCGGCCGAGAAGGCCCCCCGCGCGTGATCCTGGTGGCCGTCGGAGAGTTTCCCCAGGCGCTGCTGGCGCGGCTGTCCCGGCGCACGCGCCTCCCGGTGGGGACCCTCCGCCTGGACCCCGCGGTGGCCTGGGACGCCACGCGGCAGCAGTACGATTCCACCCGGCTGCTGGCCGAGCTCAAGGCGCACTACGAGGGCGAGGTGGTGGGCGCCACCGCCTGCGACCTGTTCATCCCGGTGCTCACCTACGTGTTCGGCGAGGCCGAGATGCCGGGGCGCGCGGCCATCTTCTCGATCCACCGCCTGCGGGAGGAATCCTACGGGCTGCCGCCGGATGAGGGCTTGCTGGAAGAGCGCGCCGTGCGGGAGCTGTGGCACGAGGTGGGGCACCTGTGGGGCCTGGGCCACTGCCCCGACGCTGCCTGCGTCATGAGCGCCTCCCACTCCCTCGCGCAGGTGGACTCCAAGAGCGACCAGTTCTGCCCGGCCTGCCGGGCGCGGGCGGGGCGGCAACCATGATGGCCGTCACGACTCTCTGCCGCCCGCCTCGAATCGGCTGTCAGCAACGTGCCGGCGGCGGGCGGCCTTCCCCAGCCAGCCGCAGCGAGTTACCTTGAAACAGTCGAATTCGGGGGCATACGGCTTGATGTCCAGCAAGGGCGTGCCGTCGAGGATATCCACATCGGCGACGCTCAACAGGTTGCCTTCCACGCCCAACAGACGGACGGCGGAGATTCCAATTGGATTCGGCCGGCAGGGAGCCCGGGTGGCGAACAGGCCGCGTTCCCGGTCGTCGAGGTAGGGGACCACACGAAGCTGAGCCTGCGAGGCCCGGTGGAACCAGTACAGCAGCCAGACGCGCTCAAAGCCCTGAAGGTCCTTCAGCCCTTCCAGGAACCGCTCGAAGACTTCCACCGTTCCCTTGACGCCCTTGGCGCGCCGAGGCTGGATGGGTGTGCCGGCCGCTGCCCGGAAGGGTGTATGGATCACCCCGATGGGTGTTAAGCGAATCGTGGTCGGGACTCTCTCGCTCTGTTTGCGGCTCATCCAATCACGCTCCTGGGTCTCTCGGGATTCCGGAACTCCGCTTGCCTGCCCCTGGTTCTCGCTATTGGGCACCCCGCCAGCGGCAGCTCTGTGGCCTTCGAAGAGATACCACGAGTGGGAGCCGCTCCACAAGGGCTATTCGGCCGTGCGCCCGTGTCTGCGATGCGCCAGATAGTACAGCGCCGGCAGGGCCAGCAGGGTCAGTAGCAGCGTCGAGGCCAGGCCGCCCAGGACCACGGTGGCCAGCGGGCGCTGGATGTCCGGGCCGATGCCGCGGGCCAGCATGATTCCACCCGGCTGCTGGCCGAGCTCAAGGCGCACTACGAGGGCGAGGTGGTGGGCGCCACCGCCTGCGACCTGTTCATCCCGGTGCTCACCTACGTGTTCGGCGAGGCCGAGATGCCGGGGCGCGCGGCCATCTTCTCGATCCACCGCCTGCGGGAGGAATCCTACGGGCTGCCGCCGGATGAGGGCTTGCTGGAAGAGCGCGCCGTGCGGGAGCTGTGGCACGAGGTGGGGCACCTGTGGGGCCTGGGCCACTGCCCCGACGCTGCCTGCGTCATGAGCGCCTCCCACTCCCTCGCGCAGGTGGACTCCAAGAGCGACCAGTTCTGCCCGGCCTGCCGGGCGCGGGCGGGGCGGGGGAGCGCAACTTCTTGAAACCCCCGCCGGTTGACAGCCGTCCCATTCTCGGGTGAACCTACAAGAAGGAGGCGCCATGCGAATCGGATGCCGTTTGCTGGTTGGTCTCGTGACCTTGACGCTGCTGGCGGGGCTGGCTACCGCGCAGCAGGCGATCTCGGCCAGGTCTGGTATGATCCACTACGTTCAGGGACGCGCGCTGCTGGACGGTAAGGCGGTCGAGCCGAAGTTCGGCACCTTCCCCCAGATGAACGAGAGCTCCCTGCTGCGCACCGAGCAGGGCCGCGCGGAGGTCCTGCTCACCCCGGGCGTCTTTCTGCGCCTGGGCGAGTCGAGCACGGTGCGCATGATTTCCAACCGGCTCAGCGACACCCGGCTGGAGCTTCTGGAAGGCTCGGCGCTGATCGAGTGCGCGGAACTGCTCAGGGGCAACGCCATCATGCTGGTGTTCAAGGACGCCAAGATCTGGCTGCGCCAGGACGGGCTGTACCGGCTGAGCGCCGAGCCGGCGGAGTTGCGCGTCTATGACGGCGAGGCGGGCGTCGAGCAGAGCGGGCAGCCTCTGACCGTCAAGAAGGGCCGCGTGCTGGCGCTGGACGGCACGCTGGCTCTGGCCAAGTTCGACACCAAGACCGGCGACACGCTGTTTCGCTGGGCCCGGCAGCGGTCCGAGTACCTGGCCATGGCCAACGTCTCTTCGGCGCGCTCGGTATGGCAGGGCCGGCAGTCGTGGCTCTCCAGCGGCTGGATGTGGAACCCCTACTTCGGCATGTTCACCTACCTGCCGTACCGTGGGGTGTACCGCAGCTTCTGGGGTTACCAGTACTGGAGCCCGCGTCAGGTCTACATCGTCTTCCAGCCGCCCATGACGGGCGGTGGCGGCTACAATGCCTCCGGCTCGCGCTCCTACAACCCCAGCCTGGGCTACAACACCGTGGGTAGCACCTCGGCGGGCACTTCCGGCACCGTGGCCTCGACCGGCGCGTCCACGGCGGCCTCGAGCTCTTCGACGGCCTCGGTTCCGCGCGAGTCCAGCCAGGGCGGCGGCCGCGGAAGGTAGGCCGGCGCGGCCCTCAAGTGCGGCAGGCAGCCGGGAGCGCCCACCCAGGGGCCCCGGAGCCGGGCGCAAAAAGCGCGGACCGCCGGTCGCGCCGGCGGTCCGCAAAGTGACAGTGAGGTTTCTCGGGCCCGCTTAGAACGCAGCTCTCAACCCAAGCTGGATTACCCTCTGTCTCGCAAATTGGTTGACAATCGGAACCGTGGCAGCCGACAGGCCGGGTACCCTCTGGGTGCCTGTCCCACGCGGCAGCATTGTCCAGGTATTTGCGAGACAGCACACTAGAATTCAATGCGGGCGGAGTACTGCAACTGACGGCCGAAGTAGCCCGTGAGCTGGGTGTTGGTCCTCCCGAAGTCCGAGGCTGTTTCGTTCAACTGCGGGTTGACCCAGTTCATCCCGTTCAGCGCGTTGAAGGCATCCAGACGGACCTGCAACCTGAACCGCTCGCTCAGAGCGAATCGTTTCGAGAGCGACAGGTCGAGGTTCTTGAAGCCCGGCCCCACGAGCCCGTCATAGTACCAGGGGTTGGTGCGCCGGGTGTAGCTCGCCTGCCGCACGAACCCCGTCGTGTCGAACCAGTAAAGCGCCGTCCCGGTCTGACCGATCTTTTTGACCGAATTCGGAGCGATGGCATTTCGCGTGAAGATCAGCGGCGCCCCCGAAGTGTAGGCGTAGATCCCGGAAACCTGCCATCCACCAACGATGTGATCAAGAGCCGGCGCGAGGTTGGCGCCCAGCCGCCGGCTGCGGCCGATGGGGATCTCCCAGGACCCGGCGGACACGAAGCGGTGCTTCGGATCTGAAGTTACCTGCGGGGCTCCCGAGCTGCCGCTCTGGGTCACGGTGAAATCCATCCACGTCAAGGTGCGGTCGTACTCGTCCTGGTCGTCGAAGAACCACTGGGCCTTCGAAACCACATAGGCATAGCTTGCCAGGAACGAGAAACCATGGTCGAACGCACGTTGGGTCCGCAGTTGAATAGACTGATAGCGTGCTGTCCGCAAGTCCGTGCCGGTCTGGGTGATGCTCGTATATTGCGGATACGGCACCAGGAGGCTGGAGACTTTGAGGGTCTTGGAATTGCGAAGCGACGCCCCGGGAAACGTCTGCGGCGTGGCGTAGTTGTAAAAGGGGTTCGGGACGGTTTTCTCGAGGTCCGCTTTGTATTTGTAACTGAGTCGCGGATCCATCATGTCCAGGTTCAGGCTGTACTGATCCCGCGTCACGAAATTGACAAAGTACGTGACATCGGTAATGAAGCGGCCGGGCAACTGCCTTTGGACGGAAACATTGATCCGATCGCTGATGGGCGGCCGCTGTTGGTACTCATCGATGGTCACGGCGCTGCCCAGGTTGGTGTAACGGCCGTAGCTCTTTCCGGTGATGGGGTCCAATCCCAGCGGAAACGGGTTAGCGAGATAGGCCCGAGGAATGCCCTCCTGCACGGACGGAACCGCCGTCGTCGGGGTGAATCCTCCCAGGTCGATCTCCCCAAGAGTGTCGCGCTCGGAGTTGGCCAAGGAGGACGGCACGACAAAGCGACCGTAGCCGGCGCGAACGACGGACTGGTCATTCAGCCGCCAAGCCAGGCCGATGCGCGGCATGAAGCCGTTTTTGTCCATGGCGGTCTTGCGATTGCTGCCGCTCTCGGTGAAGTGGAAGGCTCCATTGTAGAGATAGCTCTTCGGGCCGGTCGATTCGCCCATCTTGGCCCTGACGTCGGCGGGGATGAGCGGATCGATGGCGTCCTTCATGCCGGGAAGCGGGTCGGTGAGGTCCAGTCGCTGGGGCAAGCGGTTGTCGGGATCCCACAGCCCGCCCTCGTACTCGTACCGCAGGCCGAGGTTCAGGGTCAGCTTTTGGCTCACCTTGAAGTCGTCCTGAAGGTAGAAGGCATACATCTCGGTGTTGGCATACTGGAGGACGTTGTAGCGAACGTTCGCACTCGCGGGGTTGATGGCGCCGAGCGCGAAACTGGCCCACGGGTGGCCGCTGGCGGCCTCCGCCTTGGTCATATCCTTGCCGGTCTCCTGAGAGCTGAACCGGAAATCGCCGAAGAAGAAGCGCGCCGCGCTTCCCCGCTTCCACCGGACCTCCGTTCCCATCTTGAGAAAGTGCCTGGTGAAGTACTTGGTCAGGCGCCCATGTGCGCTGTAGCCCGCGGGCTGCTGATACCAGAAGTTCTGGACGCCGAACCGGGCGTAGTTGTTGCTGTCCACCACGATGTGGGGGAAATACACCAGCGGCCGGCCGGCCATGTAGTCCGACTGTCCATCCCGCCACCAGGTAGTCGGCCAGAGGGACTTGTAGTCTGCCTCGGTGACAGCCATCTGGGGATAATCGCGCTTGTCCTCGACCTGGTAGTAGGACCCGCGGAGGTTCAGGATCATGGTCGGGTTGATCGTGTAGACTGTATCCGCCGCGATGTTCCAGCCGTTGCGCTTGCTCCCCGTCACGTTCCGCATCTTCAGCGGATCCTTGCCCCCGCTGAAGTCCACCTGATCCTGGTCGGTCTTCATCCGGCTGACGCGGCCAAAGGCCTTCCAGTTGTCGTTGATCTGGTAGTCAAGGCGCGCCGAGACGTTGTAGTAGTGGAAGTCCAATTCGTTTAGGTACTTGAAGTTGTTCAGCCCGGTGGGATCGTCGCCCGCGGCGCTGGTGGTCCACAGGTTGTCGATGATGCGTCTGGCTACCGCATCCTGACGGCCGGCCGGCATCCTGTTGTTCGGAAACGGGTCGCGGACATAGGTGCTCCCCGACAGGCGTGTCGTGGTGGGATCATAGATGATGCGGAGTTTCCCGTCTTTGGCCACCGACTGCGAGAAGTCGCCCTGCCGCTCCAGCGTGGTCGGCAGCGTGTAGGTGCCCGGGCTGGCCTGAGTGTTCCCAATTTTCTCGAAAACGCCAAATACGAACAGCTTGTTCCTTTTGATCGGCATACCAAGCGTGGCACCCGCGTTCCAGTAAGGAGTGTCGCTGTGCCTGCCGCTGGAGCGGTCGGTGATGGCGTTCAGGTCGGCGTTGCGTCCGTAGTAGTAAGCGGAGCCGTGGACCTGGTTGGAGCCGGACTTCATCGTCAGGACCGCGATGCCGCCGGCGCTGTGACCGAATTCGGCATCCACGGAGTTCTGCTGGACGGTGTACTCCGTGACCGCGTCCATGGGCGGCGTATATCCGAGCTTGTTGCCTGCGGTGAGCGGGGTGCCGTCGAGCAGGACGTCGTTGCGATACTTCGTGCCGCCGCCCAGGTCCATTTCGTTCGATGTCCGGTGATGGTAAGGCTGGGTCTCAACGGTACTCCCACGGTTGATGATGGTGGGATCCAGCATCGCCAACTGGAAAGGGTTGCGGGTGACGGAGGGCAGCTCCTTGACCATCCTCGTCTCGATCGTGAGATCGCGCGAAGCGGTGTTGAACTGCAAGGCCACCGGCGAGGCTTCGACCGTGATGGACTCCGTGAGCTGCCCGATCTCCATCCTGAACTCGACGGTCACGTCGCCGCGCTGCTGTACCACAATATTGTGCTGGATGGCCTTTTTGAACCCGGGCAATTCGGCCGTGAGCATGTACGTCCCGGGGTCCACGTAGTCGAAGATGTAGCGCCCTTGCTCGTTTGATACCCGGCGCACTTCGACGCCGGTGGCGACATTCTGCAAGGTGAGGGACGCACCTGGCATGACGCCGCCGGACGGGTCCATCACCATTCCCTGCACGCGGCCTCGATACTCCTGAGCCACAGCCGATGCTCCTGCGAGAAGCAGGATGGCCACCAAACCTGGAAGCTGTTGGAATCTCATGGTCTCCTCTCCTGGTCGAAAGCTCACCCGCGGACGCAGTCCGGCAGGGACAGCGCCGCCTGGTTCAACGTCGCTGGCGGAGGCGCTTTGATGACAACGGACCGCAAAAAAACTAACATTGAGTTGCGGGCTGGGTCAACAAAACGGCCCGGCCAAGCGACACTAGAGAAAGAAGACCGCGGAATGTCTTCAGAAGGCCAGGCCCGGAGCAGGGCCTGCGAGGAGGAATTGGCGCGTCGCGATTTGGCGAAGGAACTGGTAGGCGGACTTTTTGCCCAGTGGTACGGACCGCTGCTGCGATACGCCCTCCGCGCTACGGGTTCGCTCGAAACCGCGGAGGACGTTGTCCAGGCGTCCTTTACCGAATTGTATCGGGCCTTGCTGGAAGGCAAGTTCATAGCAAACCCAAAGGGCTGGACACTTTGCGTAGTGCGCCGGGAGATCGTGGATCGGTTGAGGGAAGAAAAGCGCCACGGCGGCGCGTTTTTGGCGTTGTCGCAGGCGGAGCATCTGGCTGGGCGCCGCCCGGAACCCGAAGCCGGCGGGTGGGAGGAGGCGAACCTCACCCCGTTTCTCTCGGTGCTCAGCGCCCGGGAGGAGGAGGTCCTGCTGCTGCGGGCGCAGGCGTTGAAGTACCGGCAGATTGCGGCGGAGCTCCATATCGGCATCAACTCTGTCAAGACCCTGCTGGCGCGGGCCATCCGAAAGATGCGGCAGGCCTCCGCGGCGGCCACGCAGGGACAGGAGGGATCGAGACGCGATGGCGACACTATTCCAGCGGCATTGCAGTGACGAATCGCTGATCTCTCACCTGGACGGCGAACTGCCGTTCTATCGGAGAGCGGGTGTCCGCAGGCACCTGGAGAGATGCCGGCAGTGCCGCTTGCGGTTCGGCGAGATCGAAGCGCGGGTGCTCAGCGCCACGCGCGCGCTGGAGGAAGACGCCTTTCCGGGACCGCAGCGCACCGCCGAGGCGCGGCGCAGATTCCTCAGCCGGGCGGATGCCATGGCGGAGGAGGTCTTTCGGACCCAGGCCCGGCCGGGGCACGTCGCGGGTGTGCGCGGGCTGGCGTGGGCCGCGGCCGGCCTGGCGCTCGTGGGCGCATTCGCGGTGTGGAGGCTGGCGCGAAGAGACGCCCAAATCGATGCCGCGGAGGCCTTCAAGCGGGTCGAGATGGCGGAAGCGGAAGCCGCTCGCGTCCCGGCGCACCAGCGCTTCCGGGTGGTGGCCAGGCAACTGCGGCCGGAGCCGGCGAGCCGGGAGAGCCAGTTGGAACTCTGGTCGGAGCCGGAGCGGGGGCGCTTCACGACTCGCTTCAGCGACAGCCGGGGCGTGCTGCGGCATGCGATCTGGCAGCCCGAGCCGGGGCGGCAGTACGTCTACCGCGCCGCCCGCGCGGAGACGGTCGTCGAGTATTCCAGGCAGCAGGCCCAGGCGCGTTGGGACGCGA
>CAZIRH010000062.1:0-5300 GCA_964541065.1 uncultured Solibacteraceae bacterium | reverse complement strand
ATCCTGTTCCGCGACGGCCTCACCCTCGAGGATCTGGAGGCCGGGTTGCTGACGTGGCTCGAAAACCGGCCCTGGCGTCCGGTCTCGGTCTCCTCCGGCGGTGCTTTTCTGGCGAGCGCGGACGGCGCGGCTTTGAGCGTGGAGGAAGTACGGTCGGAGGGGGGGCAGCCGGTCCTGCGGCTGCGAGCCAGGAAGAGCGCGGGCCGGGTCACGGTGGAGTTCATCCTGGAGGTGAACCAGCGGACCTACACGCCGCAGTTGCAGTGTATCCGGTACGAGAGTCCTGCCCGGGTGCTGGAGTTGCGGCTACACTCGGAGCCGGTCGGGACCGCCACGGCGGTTTCGTTTGAACCGCCCGTTGCGCTCTCCAAGGTTGCGACCCCCAGGGTGATTCCGCCTCCGCCGCTCATCCATTCGGAGCCACCGGCGACGCCGGCGCCGGACGCTGCGTTGCTGGAGGTGGAGATCTATCACGCGCTGCACCGGGTCCGTGCCTGCCTGGGGGAGACGATCGAAGTGGATCGCAGGCCGAACGGGGTGTTCGAGGTCCGAGGAGCGGTCGCCAGTCCGGAGAGGAAAGAGCAGGTGATCGCAGCCCTGGCTCCGTTGGGGGGGCCTCGGGTGGCCGTGGACGTCAAGTCGGCGACCGAGCTGTTGCGGGAAATCGGACCGGAAAGCGTGAGGCTGGCTCAGCAGCCGGCGCCGGCCAAGAGTCCGAACCGCGCGAAAGCGATCCAGTCCCTGTCGCGGTTCTTCTCCGGCAACGAGACCGGGACCGAAGAGTACGCCGACCGGGTCTTGTCGGCCGGCGAAGGCGTCATGAAGGACGCGCAGGCGTTGCGCCAACTGGCGGAGAGATTCGGGGGGCGGACTGACCTCGACTCGCGGCAAGCGCAGTGGCTTCTGGAGGTCATGTCGTACGATCACCTCAAGGACCTGGGGGCCAGCATCGCCGCGACGCGGCAGCTTCTGCGCCCGCTGCTGGGCGACTCCGTGCCCCGCACCGCGTCCGTGCCGGGCGCTTACGAGCGCTGGGACGCGGGACTGCTGCGCATTTTCAGCCAGGCCAGTAACCTGAACGGCCGCCTGCGCCGGCTGTTCACGGGCGCCGAGGCGGACTACGCGGAGGAGCGGTTCATCCGGGAGATTGCGGAGGCCTTCCCACCGCTTCAGTCCAGCGTCCAGGCCGCCTCCGATCGGACGCTCGCCGCGCACCGGGCGACGCGGCCGTTCTGACGTCGCATCGGCAGGCGACGAGGGGGCGGTGGGCTGGTGCTGGTGAGCCAGCCGGGTTCCTTGAAAAGTGAGTATGGTATGCTCAATATTCAAGGAGAATGCCATGCTCCTTCAGCGCACCGCTCTCCTGCAACTTACGGTGTGGAGATCAAGTGCGGTGACGCTCCGGGCATGACGAAGTCGCGCGGAAAAAGGGAGTGCGGCCGTCTCCGGCGGGGAACATCCTGGCCAGGTTCGCGCGCACCCAGTCCCAGTCGAGCCCTGCGAGCCGCGGCAGTGACATCCCATGGACGGAACGGATACTGAGTGAGGGATCACGCGATGGGTCCAGATGCTCATCCAACACCTCGCGCACCTCGGGCATCACCTCGAACGTGCAAGGTGGAGGCGGCTCCTGCGGTGTTGCCACGTCGATGCAACGCCACCTCCACAACGCGTATTCTACTAGCGCGTGGAACGCCCGGCCACGCGCGGAGTTGATAGACAGGGTGGCCGAATCGGAGTGCCCGGAGTCCTCTTTCTCACGTTCCGGCGATGGATGAGGATCATCGGTGAGAGCCTTGAGGATATCCCATACGCCGTGTCGCCGATCGCATTGGAGCGCTCCAGGGCGGTCTTCGAAGCCCTCGGTGAGCAGGTCGATGATGGCGTTCCGGGTCCATCCCCAGTGGGGATCGGCCTCCATCAATGCGCCGCTGCGGCCCGGTATCTCGCGAGGCTGCCGGACAACCCAGGCCGCCAGCTTGAGCACAGGTCCCCAGTCAAATGTTCCCCAGCACCAGGAGTGCCGCCTTGTACAGGTCCGCCATCTCCCGGCTGCGCCGGGCGATGGCGTCGTGGAGTTCCCGCTGCCTACCCGTCATCGGAAGGGCCGCGAACTCGCTCCTGTTCATGGAGATACCGGCCCTCCCCGTCCTCAGTCCTGATGATGCCATAAGCTGCTGAACGCTGATCTGTAAGGCGAGGCCGGCCTCAGAACGGGATCTTCGTGATGACGTTGACCCAGTCTTCTGGGCGCCCATCGGCCCAAATCAAGACCAGGGTCTCCACCACGCGCGTGAGCGGCGCATCCTGGGGAATAACAACCAAGACCCCCGGGCTGCTGTGGCCCTTGGCGAGGAACTCGGCGACGTGGCGGGGCATGGAACGCTTGTCGTGGGTGACCAGTATCCGGCCCTCTGTGGCGGCGCGATCGAGGACCGCCTGGTCATCGAGGGAGTCCAGGCGCGCTGCCTCAGCGGTCTGAAAGTCGATAGCCGGTTCACGGCGAAGCGTCGCTGTGACAATGACCGCGCTCAGGTCGTTGTCGGCTTGGAAGCGGATGCTCACGAGCCCTTGGTCATCTGCTCCCGAGCATGCTGGAGGCGCTCGTAGAGTGCGGGCTTGGTTTGGCTCAGAGATGGAATTGCGCGGTCAAACTCTTCCTCGCCGGCGCGGATGTTCGCGTGTACATCAGCCTGATGGGCCAGGTAGAAGGCGATCGCACCGTAGACCTGCTCCAGGGTGAGTGAGGGGAAGTTCTGACGGATTGTTTCCGGAGACTCCCCGGCCCGGAAGGCGTAGACGAGGGAGTCCAGTGACACGCGGGTGCCAGCCACGTAGTACCCGCCGTTGCGCTCTTCCACGTACTCGTCAGGCATGGCTGCTCAATCCACATTATAGCATTCACGTCGGCGGCGAGGCTGCCTTCAGTAGATCAGCTTCACGCCAAGCTGCACGCGGCGCATGTAACCCTGCTCGGCGGTGATGGCGCCGAACAGGCTGCTGGCGGGGTTGGTGTTCGGGTTGGAAAACCACACCTGGTTCATGGCGTTGAGGAACTCGCCGCGAAATTGCAGGGTGACCTTCTCGCCAATGCCGGAGTTCTTCAGGACCGAGAGATCCCAGTTGTTCATCGCCGGTCCGCGAATGCCGCTGAAGCGCAGGGGGAAGGTGCGCACGTTGAAAGCCAGGGCCTGCGCGCTGTCCCGAACGAAGCCGGCCTCGGTGTTGAACCAGCGGTCAACGCGGCGCTGGCTGGAGGGGAGTGGAATGGCTTTGAGGTTGCCGGTGAAAACGATGTTGTCGAAGCCGAGCGGGGGTCCGCTCTGGTAAACGTAGATGCCCTCGACCTGCCAGCCGCTGAGGAGTTGCGCGAACGGCCTCGCCACATGGCCGGCCAGCGGGCGCCCGCGCCCGAACGGCAGCTCGTAGATCCAGCTTGCGGAGAAGCGGTGAGGGAAGTCCGTGGCTGAGATCGTCCGGTACGGCGCGGGGTCCATGTCGTTGAGGTAGGCGACCGCCTCCATGAGCTTCGACCAGGTGTACGACGCACCGGCAGTGTGGCCGGCGGAAAAGCGCTTCTCCAGCTTGGCCTGAAGGCTGTGATACCACGAGCGGCCTTCGTTGGTGGTGGTCTCCATGCGGGTGAACTGCGGGCAGGCGGTCAGCAGGCTGGCGCGGCTGATTTTCCTGGAACTTCCGAGGGGCGAGGTGGGCGGCAGCACGCCGTAGAAGGGATTGTCCAGTTCCAGCCGGCTCAGGTAGTCGATGCGGGCCTGATCGCGGGTGGGCTGGCGGCTCAGGTGCTCCAGCGGGGTCCCGTTCGGGTTGCGGGTGGTCTCGAGCTTCGCGCCGCGGTTGCCCACATAGGCCAGCTCGAAGGCCACCCCTAATCCCAGTTGCCGCTGGACACTGAGTTGCCAGCGCTGCATAAAGGGAGCCAGGTAGCGGGTGTTGAAGTACGAGATCTGGTCCCCCACCGCGGTCATGGCTCCCAGCGACGCGCCAGGCGGATTCAGGACTCCGTTGGGGAACGGGCGATCCAGCGTGGCCACGAAGGTCAGGCCGTTGTCCTCGCTCGGGACGAGGGGAGTGGTCTGGCTGAAGCCAGTCTGGTAGACGTCTCCGCGGCGGATGCCCAACGCGCCGAAAAAGACTCCGTAGCCGGCGCGCACCACGGTCTTCGAACTCAAGCTGTAAGCCAACCCGAGGCGCGGCAGGAGGTTGTTAACATCGCGGCCGTACAGGGCTCGGGGTTGGCCCTGCACTCCCGCAAAGGTGAGCCCGCCGCGGACGGCCAACTGCCCAGCGGGACGCTCCGGTATCTGCGCGGCGATGGCGGCGTAGTTCGCCTGGACCTGCGCTTCGATCGGCAGAAACGCGGAGCGCTCGAAACCGCGCACGCTGCGGTTGAAACGCTCCGTGAGCGGGCCTTCCAGTTCGTAGCGCAGGCCGAGGGTGAGGGTGAGCTTCTTGGTGGCCTTCCAATCGTCCTGGAAATAGAGGGCCGACACGGTGGACTGCTCGGCAAAACTGGCCCGCCGGGCGATTCCGCCCCCGGTGGGCAAGCCCAGCAGGAGCGAGGCCAGCCCGGCGCCGATGGGGGGCGCGGCCGAGGTGTCCGTCGGCCCCTTGGTCCAGTCCTCGCCGAAGCGAAGCCAGCCTGTGGTGGAGCCGCCGGCGGTCGTCAGCGAGGAGGCGGGGTAGGGGTTGTACTCGCCCTTGCGGTAGACGCGGTATTCCCCGCCGAACTTGAAGGCGTGGGCGCCCTGCACTCGATCCGCGGCTCCGGCGAAGGAGTGCGTGTCCTGCGGGCGGAACAGGACGCCGCTCGAACTGGTGCCGACCAGGTTGAAGTAGCCGGCGATGTCAATCAGCGGAAAGCGCCTGGTACCCGCGTCGAGCAGGTTGTTCCAGGCGGCCCAGGCCGGGTTGCCCGGCGCCAGCGTGGTCAAGTCAAACCCGTAGCTTTGCGGGTTCAGGTCCGCGGCGCGGATGAACCGGTTGTAGGAGTAGCGCAGGTTCAGCACCGTGGTCGCCGACAGGACGTGCACGTCGTCCAGGGCGGCCCGGCGGGCGGCGAAGGAAAACGTCTGCCCCGTGGCCGGGTTGTTGAAGTAGTTCAGGTAGTCGCTGGCGCGGTCGTACAGGGCGGCGCTCGCAAAGACCCGGTTGCGCTCGCTCAGGTTGTGGTCGAGGCGCCAGGCGTGGTTGGCGTAGGCGATGTTTTCGGCCAGGTCGGGGCGGGTCAGGTTCTGCTGGCCGTCGGCGGTCCCTGCGGCATTGGGAAGCGAGAAGTACTT
>CAZIRH010000061.1:2593-16072 GCA_964541065.1 uncultured Solibacteraceae bacterium | reverse complement strand
CACGCTGGCCGGCGCCGCGGCCACCGCCGGGTTCGAGCTGGCCAGCGCAACCACTACTCCGCCGGGTCCGGCCGGCCCGGTGAGCGTCACCCTGTTGTAGATGGTGGAGACCCCGCCCGCCACGCTGGAGGGGTAAAGGCTCAGGGAATGCAGAGCAACCGGGTTCACCGTCAGCGTCGCCGTCCGGCTCACGCGGTAAGTCGCGGTGACCGTGACCTGGGTGGGAGCGGTCACCTGAGTGGTGGCGATAGTGAACTTCGGCGAAGCCGTGGCTCCCGCCGCCACCGTCACGCTGGCGGGCACGGAGGCCACCGCCGGGTTCGAGCTGGTCAGCGAGACCACGACTCCCCCAGACGGGGCCGGCCCGTTCAGGCGCACTTGGGTGGTGAGCGAGCTGCCGCCCGCTACTGAACTCGCGGTCACACTGATGGAGGACAGCGCTACGGGATTGACGGTCAGGGCCGCAGCTTTTGTCACTCCTCCGTAGGCGGCCCTGATCGTGACCGGGGTGGCGGCAGAAACCGGGGAAGTCGTGATCGTGAAGTTGGGCGAGACCTGGGCGCCTGCGGCCACCGTGACGGTGGCCGGCGGCAAGGCGACGGACGGGTCGGAGCTGGACAGAGACACGGCGGCTCCCCCGGAAGGCGCCGGGTCGTTCAAGGTCACCTTGTTCGCGGTGGTCGAGACTCCGCCCACCGCGCTGGTCGGACTCAGGGTGAGCGTCAGAACGTTGTCCAGCGTCACGGTCGCGCTGCCCGACCGGTCAGGGTGTTCCACGCTCGTGGCGGTGATCGTCACCGTGGTGTGGTTGGTGAAGGAGGAGGGGGCAGTGTAAAGGCCGGTCGCCGAAACGCTGCCCAGCGCCGGGGTCCGCGACCACGTAACGCTCTGATTCGCCGTGCCCGCCACCGTGGCGGTGAACTGCTGCGTCTGTGAGGCCGCCAGCGTGACGGTGGCGGGGCTGACCGAAACGGTCACGGGCGACGCCCCGAAATCGACCCGGCTGACGTTGCCTACTGACACGACCACCCCGTCAACGGTGGTACCCTGCCAGCCGCTGGCCGCAGCGCTGACCGAGTAGGTGCCCGCGGGCAGCCCGATGGTGGCGTAGTCCCCGCTGGCATCCGTCACCGCACCCGCCGTGAAACCACTCGCCGTCACCGTGATCTGCGCGTTGGGGACCGGGTTCTGCGCGTCGTCCTTGACCGAGCCGGCAATCGAACCCATCTTCACCAGCGACAGGTCAACCGTCCGGGTGCCGGAGGCTGCCACGGTTTGCCCGGTGACTACGCCGGTGATCCGCGAGACGGCGCTGGTTCGCAGATCATAGATGCCTGCCGGAACCGCCAGCGTGTAGGTGCCGTTGGAGTCGCTGAAGGCGGTCCCTGCTACCAGGCCTCCGGAGACTGCCTGAACCACCGCGCGGGGAACCGGCGTGCCGGTGTCCGTTACGGCGCCCGTGAACACCCCGAGGCTGACGCCCATCTGGAAAGTAAGGGGAGTGTCGGCGCCCGCGGCCACTACTATGGTCCGGCTTTGAGCGGCAAAGCCGCTGGCGGCGGCCGTTGCCAGGTATGTGCCGGCGGCGAGATTGGGGATGCGGAACAGGCCGCTGGCGCCGGTAGTGACGTTCTGGCCATTCACCGAAACCTGCGCGTCCGCTACCGGGTCCTCCATGTCGTCCACGATCTGTCCCGCGACGCTTCCCACGCTGGCTGCCCGCGCGATGCCGCCGATGCCCCGCCACGCGTTGATCACGCCGTAGCCGAAGTACTGGTGCCATCCGCCGTTCGGGTTGGTCGACGTCGCCGTCTCCTGGATGCGTTGCAGGACCGCCGCCGCCGCAACGTTGGGCGTGGACATCGCTATCAGCCCCGCCAAGGCTGCCACGTGCGGCGCCGCCATAGACGTCCCGGAGGCGTACGCATAGCTGGAGTCCGGGTAGGTGGAAAGGACGCCGACGCCCGGGGCGGCGATGTCGATCACATCTCCATAGTTCGAGAAGCTGGCCTTGTTGTTCGCGCTGTCGGTGGCCGCCACCCCGACCGCGCCGTTGGCCCCCGCCGGGAAGACCAGGACGCTCGAATTCGAGTTTCCGGCGGATGCCACCACCAGCGCATTGCGCTGGCACGCGTAGTTGATGGCATCCTGCAAACTCTGCGAATAGCCCACGCCCCCCAGGCTCATCGAGATCACGCTGGCCCCGGCATCTGCGGCCCTGACTATGGCGTCGGCGATGGTCACGTCATAGCCGCTTCCGGAGGCATCCAGCACCTTGTAGATGATCAGCTCCAGCGGGTAGCCCAGGGAGGCCACGCCGAGGGTGTTGCTGGTGGCGGCCGCCACCGTTCCGGCAGTGTGCGTGCCATGCCCGTGATCGTCCTGCCACGGGCAGGCCGGCGCGGGGCGCGCGGTCGCGACCAGCGCCTGGCTGAGACTCCAGTTGAGCTGCCCTCCAGCAGCGGAATCCGTGGAAGTGCCGCCGCTGTTCTTGAAGTCCGGGTGCGTGCAATCGGCGCCCGTGTCCAGCACCGCTACGCGGATGCGGCCGGTGCCGGCCGTGGCGGCCGTCAGATACCGATTGGGTAGGATGCTCCACGCCTCGAGCGCTTGCACGTTCTGCAAGGCGTACTGGTTCGCGGCGTAGTACGGGTCCGTGGGCGTGGGCACGGTGATCCGGCGGATGCGGTTGGGTTCCACATAGCGGACCAGAGGATGAGCGGCGATGGTGCCGGCGTGGGTCTCCGGCAGGTACACAACGTGGAGGTTCAACTTGCCGTTCACCAGGCGGGTGGCCACGCCGCCGCCGACAATGGAGGGCAGGAGGCCCGGCGACGCCCACTGCTCCAGCCTTACGATCAACTGGTTGGGGGCAGTCTCCTCTCCGGGCTTGCCGGGAAACTCTTTGCCACCCCACAAGCTCCCGGCAAGGCCGAGGATGGCCAGAAACCGAAGGACTTTACTCACGCTCACTAGATCGACCGACCGGGTATCTAGTATGACATTTCCTGGCGTTCCGAGCCAGCCCCCCATGGTGAAACCGGCAGGCGCAAAGGACTTAAGTTCCGCTGGGAGACGGCTCTGGCGCGGGCTCCAGTCCCGCCCCGGGACACTATGCCCCCGGTGGTAGAATCACAGGCGGCATGAATCTACAGCTCTCGCGTCGTGAATTCTCCTTGGCCCTGGCGGGGGCGCCGGCGCAGAAGCGTTCCCCGGCCCGCAGGACGACGGTGTCGATCGAAGGCGACAGATTCCTGATCAACGGCGAGCCGACCTACCAGGGGCGGGTGTGGCAAGGGCTCCGCATCGAGGGCCTGCTGCTGAACGCGCGCCTGGTGCAGGGCATTTTCGACGACCTCAACCCGGCCACGCGCCACCTCTGGAGTTACCCCGACACCGGCCAGTGGGACCCGGAACGCAACACGCGGGAGTTCGTCGCCGCCATGGGGGAGTGGCGCCGCCACGGGCTGCTCGCCTTCACCATCAACTTGCAGGGCGGCAGCCCCCAGGGCTACTCGAAAGACCAGCCCTGGCACAACTCCGCCCTCACGGAGACCGGCAACCTGCGGCCCGCGTACATGGCGCGCCTGGCGCGCATCCTCCAGCGCGCCGACGAGCTGGGCATGGCGGTCATCCTGGGCATCTTCTACTTCGGCCAGGACCAGCGGCTCAGGGACGAAACCGCCGTGATCCATGCCGTGGACCGTGCGGTGGACTGGGTGCTGGGCCGGGGCTACCGCCACGTGCTCATCGAGGTCAACAACGAGTGCGACGTGGCGCGTTACGACCACGCCATACTGAAGCCCGACCGCGTGCACGAGCTGATCGAGCGGACGAAGTCCCGTGAACGGGCGGGGCGCCGCCTGCTGGTGAGCACCAGCTACGGCGGCGGGGCGATCCCGCGCGAGAACGTGGCGCGCAGCGCCGACTTCCTGCTGATGCACGGCAACGGGGTCAAGGAGCCCGCGCGCATCGCCGAGATGGTCCGCCGGGCGCGGCAGGTGCCCGGCTACCGCACCATGCCCATCCTGTTCAACGAGGACGACCACTTCGATTTCGATCAGCCCCGCTACAACCTGCTGGCCGCCCTCTCGGAGTACTGCTCCTGGGGCTACTTCGACCCCGGAGTGAGCAACTACCGGGACGGCTACCAGTGCCCGCCCGTCAACTGGGGCCTGTCCACCGACCGCAAGCGGGCCTTCTTTGCGAAGGTGAAGGAAATCAGCGGGGCGTGAGCCGCCTCACGGCGGGATTCCCGCTATCCCCCGCGCGGTGATCGCGTGGCCGCGGATCAGAACTTCAGCCGCAGGCCCATCTGGATGGCTCGCGGCGTGTTGGCCGCGGCCGTGATAGTGCCGAACGCCGCGGAAGTGGGGCTCACGTTCGGCGATGAGAACTGGGGCCGGTTGAAGGCGTTGAAGGCCTCGAAGCGGTATTGCAGGGAAAGACGCTCGGTCACCGGGAAGTTCTTGAGCACCGAGAGGTCCACATTGTTGGCGGCGTCGCTGCGCAAGTTGCCGAAATACTGCGGGAAGGTCCGGTAGTTGTAGCTGTTGGGCTGGTTGGCGGGTACCCTGTCGAATTGCGTGAGGTCGAAGGCCTGCGCCAGGTTTCTCGGCTGCAAATGGAGAGGCCCGCCGTAGTAGACCACGTTGCCCCAACTGATGGCCGGCCCGCTCTCCCAGACGTAGGCCGAGTTCAGCACCCAGCCGCCGACCAGCAGGTTGAGCCGGCGGTTGGCGTCGCTCAGGAACCGCCGGCCCTTGCCGAAGGGCAGGTCGTAGCTGCCGCTCAGCACGAAGTGATCCGAATAGTCCGAAGCGGTGACGCTGTAATTCTGGAAAGGCTCGCCAGGGTTCAACTGCGATACGCGCGCCAACTGCTTGGAATGCTGGTAGTTGACGTTCATCACCATCCCTTGGGACAAGCGCTTTTGCAGCCGGACCACCAACATGTGGAAGTTCGAGAACGAAGCGGGGATGTTCTTCTGAGTGACGCTCGTGAACTCGGGGTAGGCCCGCAACAGAGTGGCCACGGAGACGGTTGAGCCGTTCAGGCTCGTGCCGGGCAGCAGACCCGCGAAGGGATTGGGCACCACGGCTGAGAGCGCGTTGGTCACCGCCGTGTCGCGGGTCGGCGAGCGGCTCAGGAACGGCAGCAGGGGTGTGGCCCCGATGTCGTTGCCGAAAGTCAGGTGCACCTGGCGGTTGCCGACGTAGCCGACCTGGAGCATCACGTCCTTGCCGAACTGCTGTTGCACGTCCAAGCTCCAGCGGATGCTGTACGGCTGAGTCAGCTTCGGCCAGTAGTAGCTGGCGCTGCTGCCGAGGAAGGTGTTGACGCCCAGCGCGGAGCCGACCGGCCCCTGGAGGCCGTTGGGGAAGGGGTTGCTCAGCGTCCCGGCCGGCGTGAGGTAGCTGTCATTGGTCGGCACAAAGTTGTTGGTCTGGCTGAAACCGGACGACGCGCCCGTATTGTAGACGCCGCTCGGGTTGTTGAAGATGCCGAAGCCGCCGCGAAAAACCGTTTTGTCGTGGAAGACGCCGGGCGCCCAGCTCACGCCGGCGCGCGGGCTCCACAGGACGGCTGCGGTGGTGTAGCTGGAGCGGTTCGACGGCGAGGCGAAGATCATGCCGCCGGTGGGCTGGAAATCGCTCACCGGGAGTTGCGCAATCGGCTTGGCCGCGTAGGCGGCCTTCGCCGCGGCCGTCGCCATGTTGATCGCGCTGGTGTCGAAGCCCACCACTTGGCGGTTGTAGCGCTCGGTGAGGGCCGTTTCATGCTCCAGGCGCAAGCCCAGATTCACCATCAGATTGGGCCTCGCGCGCCAGTCTTCCTGAAGGAAGTAGGCCTCGTAGAAGTTCGTGTAGGTGGTCGGCGTGTTGATGTCGAACTGGCCGCCCGTGGGCAAGCCGAGCAGGAATGACGCCATGGAAGCGCCGAACGGAGGCGCTGTCGCGCCCGTGCCCGCCGTCATCCAGGAGTTGCCGAAGCTGAACGTCCCGGCGCTGTACCCCGGATCGAGCTTGCTGGCCATCTGTCGCCGCACCTCGGCGCCGCCTTTGAGGGTGTGCGCGCCCCTGACCTTGGTGAGGGTGGCGAACAACTGGATGACATCATAGGGCGTCCGCGCGCCCGGGGCGGTGCTCAGCCCGGCGTAGGCGTCGTTGTACGCAATGCGCGGCATGGCGACAACGGTCGCGTTCGCCGCCATGTAGGCGGGGAACCCCAGTTCGGCCGGGTTGAACCCGACGCTCTTGATGGAGCTGCTGCTGTAAGTGCGCGTGAAGCCGAGGCGCGTGTTCAGCACCAGCGTTGGCAAGAATACGTGAACATCGTCGGCCAGGCCTCCCCAGTGATCCAGGTTGGAGTACTGCCCGGTGGAGAGATTCTCGAAGATGTCGGACTTGGTGTTCCGGTACGTGCTGGTGTGCATGCTGAAGAACAGTTTGTTCTTTGCGCTGATGTTGGCGTCCAGCCGGCCGATGTAGGAAGCGTAGTCGTTCAACGACGGGTTGGGCACAACGAAGTTGTTCTCCCCGGTGATCTTGCCGGGCTGGTTGGGCGGTGGGAAGTAGTTGAGGTAGTTCTTGGCCACCGAGTTGAAACGCGAAACCGGGATGGCATTGTTGGGGAACGGCTGGCGCACGATCCTCGTGCCGGAGAGCACGCCCGTCGCCGGGTCATGGAGCTGGTACGCCGAGCCGGCGGCCAGGAGGGCGGAGAAATCGCCCTGGCGTTCGGCCGAGGTGGGCACGGCCGTGGTGAGCACGCCCGGCGAAGAGTCCTTGAATCCCTCGTAGGAGAAGAAATAGAACAGCCGGTCGCGGCCGTTCACCACCCTGGGAACCTGCAAGGGACCGCCGATGGTTCCGCCATACTGGTTCTGCCGCGTGACGGGCTGCTGCTGCCCGGCGGCGTTCAGGAAGAAAGGATTGGCGGCCAGCGCCGAGGTCTGGTTGAATTCGTAGAGCGATCCGTGGTACTGGTTCGTGCCGCTCTTCGTGACGATGTTCACCGTGCCGCCGACCGTGTTGCCGTAAGACGCGTCGGCCTGGAACAGCTCCACCTTCACTTCGCTCACCGCGTCTATGGCCGGACTGAAGGCCGACTGGCGGCCGGCGTTGCTCATGTTCGGCACGCCGTTGAGCATGTACTCGTTCGAGCCGGAATTGGCTCCGCCCAGCGCGAAATCCACGCCGCTGGCCGTGTCGTAAGGCTTCACCTGGTCGAGCAGGTGTTTCTGTTTCACCACGACGCCGTACGCCCAGCGGGCCAGCAACAGAGGAGCACGGCCGTTCAAGGGGAGATTCTCGATCTCCGTGGTGGTGATAGCTTGGCCGCTGGAAGCGGTCATCGTGTTCAGCAGGGGCGCTTCGGCGGTGACGGTGACCGATTCGGTTGGGCTGCCAACCTCCAGCCGGATGTCCTCGGCCACACGGCTGTTGGCCGCCACCTCGATGCCCGAGTGGACGTACTTCTTGAAGCCCGAGACTTCGACGCTCACCGAGTACCTGCCGGGCACCAGGAACGGCACCGTATAGGAGCCGTCCTCGGCGGAGAGGGTCTGGCTCTTGGCGTTGGTCTCTTCACGGTTTACGACAATCCTGGCTCCGGGGACGCCGGCGCCGGTGGGGTCGCTGACCCGGCCGGTTAGCGTGGAGCGAAACTCCTGCGCGGAAAGGAACGCTGCGATGACGGGCAGCAGCAGAAACAGGCGCCTCACATGACCTCCTCGTGTTCCTCCCGGAACACTTCCTGGGATCGGTTCCCTCGATCGGCTTCCCCGGGCGGAGGCACGCGAACGCCGCAACACGAATTGCACCACGCCGCCCTGAAGCCGATGCTTCGTACTGACCCTTCACCGGGGATGCCCATTCTTGTCTCCCGGTTGCCTTCCAGTATACATCCAGCCGCCTCCGCTGGAACCGTGGAAAAGGGTACAGCCTGCGCGCACGGAGCCTTCGCCGCCCGCGCCGAAGGCCACGCCGGGCGCCAGGCCCGCGCCGGAAGCGCTCCCATAGCGCCGCTCACGTAGCCGGCGGCCCCACCTCCAGCGATAATAAAGCGAGACCACCATGCAACCTCGAATGCGACTTAGTGCCACGCTGCTCGTCAGCGCGACCCTCACCTTCGCGGCGGGCGTGCTCGACGAGAAGATCCACCGCGTGGAGAACGGGCTCCTCCGCCCCGTGGCGATCAAAGGTCAACCCGTCCAGAAGCTGACGATCGCGGAGCGACTCAAGCATTTCCGGGTGCCGGGCGTGAGCGTGGCGGTGGTGTCGGGCTCGCGGATCGAATGGGCGCGCGCTTACGGGCAGGCGGCGGCCGGCGCCGGCCGGAGGGTGACCGCGGATACCCTGTTCCAGGCAGCGTCCATCAGCAAGCCCGTAGCCGCCGTGGTGGCCCTGCGGCTGGTCGAGATGGGCCGGCTCGCGCTGGATGAGGACGTCAATCTCAAGCTGCGCTCCTGGAAGGTGCCGGACAACGATTTCCTCAAGTCCGAGAAGGTGACGCTTCGGCGCCTGCTCAGCCACACCGCCGGTTTGACCGTCCACGGCTTCCGCGGCTATGCGGCCGGTGAAGAGGTCCCGACGCTGCGCCAGTTGCTCGATGGCACGAAGCCGGCCAACTCGGCGCCCGTCCGCGCGGACGTTGTGCCGGGCAGCCGCTGGCGGTACGCCGGTGGCGGGTACGAGGTGATGCAGCAACTGGTCGAGGACGTGACCGGGAAGCCCTTTCCCCAGGTGGCCAAGGAACTCGTGCTCGCCCCGCTGGGATTGAGGCGCAGCACTTACCAGCAGCCCTTGCCGGAGCGCCGTGCGGCGGGCGTCGCCACGGGACACCGCGCCACCGGCGCAGCCATCCAGGGCCGGTGGCACACCTATCCGGAGATGGCCGCGGCCGGGCTTTGGACCACCCCGTCCGAACTGTGCCGGGTGATTCTCGAGATCCAGAAGCCGGGCAAGGTGCTCAAGCCCAGCACGGCACGCGAGATGCTCACTCCGGTCCTGGGCAACTACGGGCTCGGATTCTCACTTGGCGAAACCGAAGGCGCGAAGTCCTTCTCCCACGGCGGCTCGAACGAGGGTTTCAGGTGCACGCTGTTCGCCTACCGCGACTCCGGCCGCGGGGCGGTAGTGATGACCAACGGCGACCGCGGCGGCGCGCTGGGGCGCGAGGTCCTCGCCAGCATCGCTGCCGAGTACGGCTGGCCGGATTTCAAACCCCGCGAGAGAGCCGTCATCCGCGTGGATCCGGAGATCCTGCGGTCGTATGCCGGGAAGTACCAGCTTCCACGGGGGCCGCTGGTAGACGTCACCGCTGACCAGGGCCGCCTCTATGTGCAGGCTCCGGACGGCCAGCGGCGCGAGCTCCTGCCCGAATCGGAAACACTGTTCTTCGATCCGGACGGCGACGCGCCTGACTTGCGTTTCCTCCGCAAGCCCGACGGCTCCATCGAGCTTTCGAGCGGCGGCTCCACCGCCAAGCGCATGTAGCGCGGCCCGGCGGGCCACGGACAAGGGGACAGCCTGAGAAGGTCACGCCGGTGCCAGGCCCACGCCGGTTTCCTCCGGCAGAGGGCGGCAGAAATCGAAGGAATCGGAAAGCCCCGGGGCAGGCTACTGGGGGCTCCGCCGATCCCCCAAGCGGCGGATGAGGTCATCTACCTGAGAGATGACGATGTTCAGCCTCCCATCAGTATGCTGCTGCATCTCGGCCAGGCGATCGACCTTGGCCGCCAACTGACCGACCTGGAGACCGAGATTGGTGATCATGCCGGCCTGCGTTTGCTGGATGGCGACAATCGTCTCCAGCCGGGCGGCGACTTCCCGGAACCGCGACTGCGTCTCAGTCATCTCGGTTTGGAAGGTCTCCATCTGGGTTTGCAGCGCATCCTGCCGGTGATGCAGGCCCTCCATGCCGGCCGCGAGCCGGGCCATGTGATCAGTCGCGAACTGCATGAAGCGCTCGATCTGCTCCTGTTCCATGGCCGTTCATCCCCACTATACACCCTTGGGCGGCTACCCTGAGGGGCCTCACGGAGTGCTTCGCAAGAAACCAGCCAGCCGCTCCATGGCCGGCTCCAGGATGGAGCGCTCGGCGGCGTAGCAGATGCGCAGGGAGCCTTCGCCGCCGGCGCCGAAGGCGACGCCGGGGGCCAGGCCCACGCTGGTTTCCTCCAGCAGGCGGCGGCAGAAGTCGAAGGAATCGGTGAGCCCCGCAATCCTGGGGAACACATAGAAGGCGCCCTCAGGCTCGGGCACCGTCACCGCGGGCAGCTTGCGCAAGGCGGTCAGGCAGAAGTCGCGGTTGTCTTTGATCGGGCAGGGCCGCCTGCTGGCCACCTTTCCGATGAAGGAGAAGCGCTTCCTGGGTGGCGACCTGCGTTGCGACCTGCACCCGCGCGGGAACCGCACGGGGCGGAAGAGACTTTGCGTTTTCATGATATTCCGGTGACACCTGCTGGTGAGGCGGCGCTACAATGAAGCTGCTTCTGGAAGCGAGGGTGGGCCATGCGTCCGGACGGTCACGGGCGGCAAGTGGCGCTGTTTCTCATCGCCGTGCTGATACCCTGTCTGGTTCTGGCGGTCCTGAGCCTCCGGATGATCCGCCAGGAGCGGGAACTCTCCGAGCGACGCCTCGCCGAGGAACGGCGGCGCCGCGCCAGCCAGGCCGGCCAGGAGCTTCTGACCCACCTGGAGAGGATCAAGCTGGAGGAGATTGGCGCGCTGGCGGCACAGGCGGACAGGCCACCGAAGGGCCCTTACCGGAACGCGGCCGTCGTGGTGGTGGCCCCCTTGCGAGACAACCGGCCGGTCCTGCCGTGGGAGATCAACCGGCAGGCCGCCGAGTTCGGCCGCCTTTTGAGCGACCCGCAATTCGCCCGCCGGCTCGAAGAGGGGGAGCGTCAGGAACTGGTGACCCGCCGGCATGAGGAGGCTGCTGCATCCTACCGGCGGGCCCTGGAGGTGGCGCGTCATCCGGCTCAGAAGGCTTACGCCCAACTCCTGCTGGCCCGGTTGCTGGTGAAATCCGGCCGGCTGGAGGAGGCGTTCCCTCAGTATCTCCAGTTGCTGCACTTTCCCTCCGACGTGGTGGATGAGCAGGGCGTTCCGCTGGCGCTGTACGCGGCCGGACGCTTGCTGGAGGCGGGGGTTGAAACGAAGGCCAGCCTGGAGCGGATTCGGGCCGAGGTGGAGGGGCGGCAGTGGCCGGCGCCGGGCGCGTCCTACATGCTCCGGGAGCTTGTGGACACGCTGGCCCGGATAGCGCCGGGGGACGCCGTCGCCGGACTGCGAGAGAAGGCGGCCGGGCGCATTCGGGATCTCGAGCACGTCTTGGCTCTTGGCAAGGACTTCCCGGCGCTGCTCGCGGCGCACCCCTTGGCGGCGCGCGAGCCGGAGTGGATCCCGCACGGAGAACCTCTCTGGTTGGTGGGAGTGGCGCCGCCCTTGGTCGGGCAGCCAGCCACGGTGGTGGTAGTTCGCGCCGCGGAGGTCACAGCCGGGCTGCGTAGCGGTCTTAGCCTGAGCATTGCACGGCAGGTCCAAGGTGAATGGCTGGGCGACAATTTCCCCGGGCTGAAAGCGGTTTTCAGCGCGCAGGCCGAAAGCGAGATGGCCAAGCAGTGGGGTCCTCCGCGCCAGTTCTATGTGCTTGTCCTCACGCTGGTGTTGAGCGTGACGGTGCTGGGCGCTTGGCTGTTGTGGCGGGACGTACGGCGCGAGCTTCGTCTGGCCGAGTCGCGCTCACGGTTCGTTTCCAGCGTCTCCCACGAGCTGAAGACCCCGCTCACCTCCATTCGCATGTTTGCCGAGACGCTGCGTTTGGGACGGACCGCCGAGCCTGCCGTCCAGGCCGAGTACCTGGACACCATCGTGAGCGAATGTGAACGTCTGACCCAGCTGGTGAACAACATCCTGGACTTCTCCAAGATGGAACAGGGCCGGAGGGTCTACTCGTTCGAGCCGGCTTCCCTGGAGGAGATCGTTCACGCGGCCGCCCGGATCATGCAACAGTCGCTGGCACAGAAAGGATTCGCTTTGCAGGTGGACGCCGAGGATGGCCTGCCGCTGGTCCGCGTGGACCGGGACGCCCTCGAGCAGGCCATTCTTAACCTTCTGGCCAACGCTGCGAAGTACTCCGGGGACGCGCTCGAGATCGATCTCGGGCTGCGACGGGAGGACGGGGAAGCCGTTATCCAGGTGGCGGACCGCGGAGTAGGAATTGCGCCCGAGCACCAAGCCCGCATCTTCGAGCCGTTCTACCGGGTCCCCACGGCGGAGAACCGGCGGATGCCCGGCACTGGCTTGGGGCTGGCGCTAGTGGCGCACATGGCGAAAGCGCACGGTGGGCGCGTGGAGCTCGAAAGCGCGCCCGGCAAGGGCAGCACTTTCTACGTTCGGCTTCCACTGGAGCAGAAGCCATGAGCCGCGTGCTGGTCATCGAAGACGATCCGGCCATCCTGCGGGGCGTGGCCGATAATCTCAAGTTCGAATCCTACGAGGTGCTGACCGCCACGGACGGCGAGACGGGCCACCGCCTCATCCGGGAGAAGAGACCGGACCTGATCATTCTGGATCTCATGCTGCCCAAACTGAGCGGATACGAGCTTTGCCGCAAGGTGCGGGAGCAGGGCTGCGCCACGCCCATCCTGATGCTGACCGCGCGGGGCGAGGAGACCGACCGGGTTGTCGGACTCGATCTCGGAGCTGATGACTACGTGACCAAGCCGTTTTCGGTCCGCGAGCTGCTGGCGCGCGTCCGCGCGCTGTTGCGCCGCACGCACCCGCAAAAGACCCTTCCGGACGAGCTGCAATTCGAGGACGTGGTGGTGGACTTTCGTGGCTACGAGGCCCGCAAGGGCGGCCAGTTGTTGGACCTGACGCGCAAGGAGTTTCAGGTGCTGCGACTGCTGGCCTCGCGGGCCGGCGAAGTGGTGAGCCGGGAGGAGCTGCTCAATGAGGTCTGGGGCCACGAAAGCTACCCCACCACGCGCACCGTGGACAACCACATCGCCTCGCTCCGGGCCAAGCTGGAGGCGAATCCGGGCGACCCGCGCCACCTGCTGACGGTGCATGGCGTCGGATACAAGCTGGTGTACTGAGATGAGGGGGAAGGCCGTTCTGGTGGTTGCTGCGTTGGTGGGCCTGTGCGCGGACCCAGCGGTGGGGCAGAGTGGGTATGACCTGTTTCAGAAGGCGCTGGTCAAGGAGCGGGCAGAAGGGAATCTGGAAGAGGCGATCCGGCTCTACCAGCAGATTGCGCGGGAGTTTGCTGCCGATCGCGCACTCGCCGCCAAGGCGCTGATCGAGATGGGCCGCTGCTACCGGAGATTGGAGAAGCCGGAAGCGCGGCAGGTCTACGAGCGCGTGGTGCGTCAATACCCGGACCAGGCGGACGCGGCAGCCACAGCGCGGGCCGGGCTGGCGGAATTGGGGCGGGCGCGAACTTATTCCGATCGAGCGGCTCTGG
>CAZIRH010000061.1:0-2493 GCA_964541065.1 uncultured Solibacteraceae bacterium | reverse complement strand
GCGGCTCTGGACGTGCGATCACCTTCAGGTGCACGGGCCCTCCCCGGACGGGCGCTACTTGTGCCACCTCAATGACGCCAGCGGCGACCTTGCCGTCTGGGACGGTCACTCAGGGGAGGACCGCCTGCTCACTCGCAACACTTCGCCGTCGAACGAACGCGCCGAATCCTGCCGCTTCTCGCCGGACGGCGGCCAGATCGCTTACGCCTGGTTCAATCCCCACCTGTTCTATGACCTACGGGTCATCGCACTGGACGGCTCCGGCCCGCGCGTGCTCTATCGAAGCCAGGAAGTCTTCCACATCGAGGTGATGAATTGGTCCCCGGACGGCAAACAGATCGCGGCGAGGCTCACCACAAAGGCCGGGATCTGCCAAATGGTGTTGATCTCCGTGACCGACGGTTCGGTGCGTGTCCTGAAGACCATGGAGTGGGATCGCGCGGAGAGAGCAACATTCTCACCCGACGGGCGCCATATCGCTTACGACCGTCCGCTGGGAGAAGGCTCCCCAGCTCGCGATATCTTCGTGCTCCCGGTTGAGGGCGGCCGGGAAATCCCTCTGATTCAGCACCCGGCTAACGACCTCCTGCTCGGTTGGTCGGCGGACCGGCAGATCATCCTCTTCGCCAGCGACCGCACCGGGACGACGGATGCCTGGATCATTCGCGTGAATGAGGGCAGACCACAGGGGCCTCCGATACTTGTGAAGAGGGATCTCGGGAGTGTCCGGCCCATTGGCTTGTCGCGGAAAGGCGCCTACTACTATGGCCGCGATAGCGCAATGCATGATGTGCACCTCGCCACGATAGACCCGGCGAGTGGTAAGCTGGTGGGGCCGCCGGTCCCGGTCGCGCAACGCTTCGTGGGTTCAAACGTTTCGCCCGACTGGTCCCCCGACGGCCGGTCTCTCGCGTATATCTCGCATGTCTCGCAGCCCGGCGCTCTGGGCAGCCGGCGCGAACCGGAGATTGTCATTCGGTCTCTTGAAACCGGAGAGGAACGCGAACTGGCGACAGGCCTGGGTGGGCTGGATTCCATCCGCTGGTCTCCCGCTGGGTCGTCGCTCCTGGTGGTTGCCGACAACGTCTCTCGCCGCGCCCTTTTCCAGGTGGATCCTCAGACGGGTCACCGTGCCCCGGTGATCCTGTTCACCGAGTCCAGACGGCAGATGCTCACCCCGGCGCTGAGCCCCGACGGCTCCACGCTTTTTTACAGGCTCCGCGAGTGGACCGCCGAGCCTTCCCGGCTCATGACGTACGACATGAAGACGGGGAAGGAGAAGGAGCTCCTTTCCCCCATGTACTGGTTCGCCCTGTCGCCGGATGGGCGCTGGCTGGCCTACACCATGTACGAATCGGCGCCCCGGGCGCAGTTGGTGAAGCTCATGCCCGCCGCTGGGGGGCCCGCACGCGAGTTGTACCGCCAGCCTCAGCCCGGCCGCATCGTTTCCCTCACCTGGACCCCCGACGGCCGCTACCTGCTGTTCGCAAAGCGAAACCAACTCTGGCGGCTCCCAGCCCAAGGCGGCGAGCCCGAACAACTCGATCTGGCCATGGATGGACTGCGCGACCTGCGCGTTCACCCCGATGGCCGCCGCCTGGCCTTCACGGCCGGCCGCAACCGCCAGGAAATCTGGGTGATGGAGAACTTCCTGCCGCCGCCGACCCCCTGAGCCTGACAATTTCCTGACAAAGATTTTGCGCAAAGTTTGCGTTTTCTCCGCTGCCACGTGACAAAGCAGCGAGCCAACCCGGGTTACCTTCAAGCAGACTCATTTGAGCCGCTGGTCCCCACCACGGTTTTTCAGACGGGATGCAGCTAAGGAAATGAAGTCGGAGGCAAGCCATGAAAACTCACAACTGTCTATGGATTCTCTGGATCTTGGCCGTGCTGTTCGGGGGGAGCCTAGCCGCAGGGCAAGCGCCCCCGCCCGCACAAGGCGGCCTGTTCGAGTTCACGCTGGAGGGCACGTTGGTGCGCGTGATCACCAGCCCATACCTGACGAATGACATGGGGGCGGTCGTGGTCATTCCCACCCGCGCCGCGCAAAAGGGTTTCGTTCCCGGAAACATACTCGTCGGTCAGGGCTCCTTTAGCACTACCGAGATCACGGAATTCACTACTGGCGGGTCCTTTGTCCGCCGGCTGAGCGGGCCCGGCTCCGGGCGCGGAGCGAACGAATTCCACTTTCGTGCCGATGGGAGTCTTTTGGTCACCAGGGGCGCCGGCTATGACGGCATCGCCGTCATCGACGCCTCCGGTGGGGAATCGCGGTTCGCTTATCAATGTTGCCCCCACGGGCTTACCGAGGACCACCAAGGAAATGTCTACAGCACGATGACGAGCACGCCCTACGCTCGCCTCCACAAGTGGAGCCCGACCGGTGGTTCGCTCGGGTCTTTCGGCTGGGTTAGTCCAGGAGGGTACCGTGGCCTGGAGCTTAGCAGCCCGTGGATAAAGGCGCGTTTTCGGGATGTGACCACCGACATCGAT